>JBHIER010000086.1:0-9803 GCA_046760705.1 bacterium | reverse complement strand
CATCTCCTCTCTCCTCAAATCTCATCGGCGGGACCACTTTCTGCCGAGGGGGTGAGATCCATCTCAAGTAGGGGCCCCAGAGTATCATGATCAGACCTATAAGAATAAAAGCAACGATCGCTTTTCTGTCCATTCCGTCTCCCAACCTTGAAGTCAGTAAGTATCCATCTATGCGGGATCGTAGCCCCCAGGGTGGAGGGGCTGACACCTCACCACGCGTCGAAGCGACATCCACAACCCTCTTCTGAGGCCGTGTTTCTGTATGGCATCGACGGTGTACTGGGAGCATGAGGGGTAGAATCGACAACGAGGCGAAAGAAAGGGGGAGATTATCCTTTGATACGCGCCAATCAACTTCACTGCAACCTTGACCATCGTCCCGTCCCCCGAGCCCTCTGGAGAAGCCTCGATACTTCTGATTCCACAGAGTTACAATCACTCCTCAGGATGCTTTCTTTGGCTATGAAGATAATATCCACGTTCTCGAATATCCTGTTCCGGCTTTTGCGATAGGCTTCGCGCAGCAGGCGCTTGGCTCTGTTTCTCCTGACTGCATTCCCCAACTTTTTGGTGGCCACAAAGGCCACCCGTGGGCCCCCTTCATCTCTTCTTCGAACCAGAATGGAGAGCTTCTCTCCGTGGAACCGGATACCATCCTGGAAGGGGATCTGAACCTCTCTGGAACTCTTTAGTCGTTCGCCCTTCAGCAGAGCTGCTCCGTCCATAGCCCTAAGCGGTCAGCCGCTTTCGCCCTCTGCTTCTTCGGCGGCTGAGAATTGCACGCCCAGATTTCGTACTCATCCGCTTTCGAAACCCATGCTTATTCTTACGCTTCCTGTTGCTCGGCTGAAATGTCCGTTTCATAACTCCTCCTTTTTTTGTCTGTAAGAAAAAAGTTACATGTTAAGGTCTGCAAAGTCAAGTTTTTTTATTCATATAGATGGATGTGCCATCGCTGTACGGAGAGGAAGATTTTTTGAAGATTTGTCTTGACATGGCCAAATTTGTGGGCTAAATTGGAGTCTGTCTACAGAGTTGAAAGTGAGTGTGGATAAGATGTGGATAATTTATGAATTTTTTGGGAGGCTTGGCCTTTCTCTTCTGCTCCCGAGTGAATTATGTGTTGATATCTTCCGTTCTCACTAATGAATCGCAACTGTAACATTTTAGTACATAATGTCTTACCGCATTCGTTGAGGTGTTGAGAAATTGTGGATAATAGTTACAACGTCATTCCCACACCACGGTTTCCGTTGGTTGCGAGGGGTGGTCATTTCTCGATAAATTGTGGATAACTTCTGGAAATTCCTATAATGCCATACGTAGAAATGGGTAATAGCGCTCTTGATATCTGGGAAAGTAGTCTTCTGCGCATAAGAGAGCGCGTCAACAAGCAGAGCTTTGAGACTTGGTTTAAACCTACGAAGGGGGTGGCCTATTCTGAAGATTCCCTCATAATTCAGGTGCCCAATCAGTTCTTTTGCGATTGGCTCGAGGAGCATTACCTCGCTCTTATCGAGGAATCGGTGAAGGAGGTTACGGGCGTAGAACCGCAACTATCATTCACTGTGCCTTCTGAAAAGAGGCATGAGATTGTTCCTCTCGCCAGTGCAAGTCGAAGAAACCCTATCTTTCCGAGAGCAAAGCAGGTCTCAGCGGACAATCAACTCAATCCCAGATACCGATTTGACACTTTTGTAGTGGGTTCCTGCAACCAGTTTGCGCAGGCTGCCTCCTTGGCCGTGGCAGAGGCACCGGGCCGGACGAAGTTCAATCCTTTGGTCATATATGGCGGGGTCGGATTAGGGAAAACTCACATTATCCAGGCCATTGGCAATTTCATCGGCTCGGAATCGCCATCCAGCCGGCTTATCTATGTATCTTCAGAGCGCTTTACGATCGAATTTATAAACTCTATTCAGAATAACAAAACGTCGGAATTCAGCCAGTATTATAGGAATGTGGACGTTCTTCTTGTGGATGATATCCATTTTTTTATCAACAAAGAACGAACTCAAGAGGAGTTTTTTCATACTTTCAACACCCTCCATCAGGAGGGCAAGCAGATCGTTCTCACCTCCGATCGCCCACCCCGAGAGTTGAAAGGCCTCGAAGAGAGGCTCATCTCCCGCGTGCAATGGGGGCTCGTGACCGATATCCAACAGCCGGACTTAGAAACGAGAATAGCTATTCTGCAAAAGAAGGCGGAGGAAGACGGGCTGACCATCTCCAATGACGTCATCTCCTTCATCGCCTCCAAAATTGTGACGAACATAAGAGAATTGGAGGGGTCTCTCATTCGGCTCCTCGCTTTCTCCTCTATCACTGGCTCTGAGATCACTATCGATCTGGCCAGGGAAGTTCTCAAAGATACGATCAGAAACGGATACAGACAGATCTCGATTGAGTCGATTCAGAGACGCGTATGTCAATATTTCTCGCTCCCAGAGGACATCCTTCGGGCAAAGACGAGAAAGAAGGAAGTTGTGTTACCGAGGCAGATAGCGATGTATCTTTCAAAAAAAATGACCAATCACTCCTTAAAGTCCATCGGCCTCCATTTTGGAGGCAGAGACCACAGCACTGTGATTTACGCCTGCCAGACCGTAGAGAGAGAAGCGGAAAGAAAATACGAGTTTAAGAAACTCATCGACGATCTCACCAATAGTATCACTGTGCAAGAGGGGTGAAGCTTGTGTGGAATCGCTGTTTATAACTGAGAGTGGCGCGTTCTGTCCACCTTAGAGACCAATTATCCACATGCCTGTGAACATGCTCCCTTTTTCCGATTCCCCATATTCCACCACCCAAAAAAGGCACCTCCATTTAATTATGCACACTCTGCCAGTTCGTACTACTACTATAGAAAATGTCTTTGATTAATTATAATAGTATAAGCTAAGAAAAATAAATCACTTATATGGAATTAATATGCGGAACAAGTATTCTCTCGGCCAATATTCACATTCAGGAGATTTGGGGGGTGCACCAGGGAGGGTTCCTTCGGTTCCAGATGTTTCTATCTTTAGTATAAACAAAATCTTAATTTTTATTAAAAAAAGGTTTTTCTACAACTTTTTTGTTGCTCCTCGAAAAAAAATTTTATATTTTATAGTGGTTTTAACGGCCTTTTTGTTGAATTCTTTTTGATGGGGAGGAAGATATGAGATTTACCGTTCAACAGACAGAAATGTGGCAGGGAATGCAAATTGTGCTCAATGCTGTGCCTGCAAAGTCAACGAAACCAATTCTGTCAAATGCTGCTTTTGAAAGCAAGGGAGATGTTCTCTCCATTGCGGCCACAGATTTGGATGTCTCCATAATCACTCAAATACCGATTCAGACAGCGGAGGAAGGAGCAATAACCCTACCGGCGAAAAAGGTGGCGGAAGTGGTGCGAGAACTTCCGGACTCTCCGCTGGAGTTTTCTCTCCAACGACAACAGATGACAATTTCCAGCCCCTGTGGTATATACAAAATCTTGGGTCTGCAGAAAGACGAATTTCCCGATCTGCCCCAAGCGGTAGAAGGGACCAAAGTCGATATCGCAGGATCTCTACTTCAAAGGATGGTGGAGAAGACAATTTTTGCTATCTCCACAGACGAGACGCGGCCAGCCCTCAACGGTGTTCTGTGGCAGATGAGAAAAGATGAGATGCGAATGGTGGCCACCGATGGGCATCGCTTGGCCAAGATCGTCAATACTCAAGCAAAAGTACCGTCCATGGAGAAGGAAATTATTATCCCTGCAAAAGCGCTCAGTTGTTTGACCCGTGTCCGATCTGAGATGATCGATTTGAAAAGTGTAACGCTCGGGGAAAATCATATTCTTTTCGATTTTGGTGACACACAAATTTTTTCCAGGCTCATTGCTCAAACCTATCCTAATTATGAACGTGTTATTCCAAAAGATAATGAGAAGAGGCTTATTATCAACAGAGATACCTTGGCGTCCTCTCTGAGGAGGGTCTCCCTACTCTCTAATGCTGTTACACACCAAGTTCGGTTCTCATTGAGGAAAGATGGGATCTTACTCTCCGCTTTGGATCAGGAGATTGGCGGAGAGGCCAAGGAGGAGATTGATGCTCAGTTTGTCGGCGAACCGATGGAGATCGGTTACAATGGTCAATATCTCTTAGAGATCCTCTCACACATTGAGAGTGATGATGTATTTTTTGAACTGAACACTCCAACCACAGCCGGATTGGTGTACCCAACTATTCAGAAAGAAGATGAGGAGTATCTCTGTCTTATTATGCCTCTTCGATTGAACGACTGAGCGTCACATTGTAGCGATATTATCAAGATATTAGCGGTCTGGAGATTCACTCTATCAGTGAAACCGATAGCCATGCGTGAGCTCCTCAATGAGCTCTGCCGTCGCTGGGGGATAGAGAAGAAGGTGAGGGAGTATGCGGCGTTGTCCCAGTGGCCTCACATCGTTGGAGAGAAAATAGCCCAGAAGGCGCACCCTGTAGGTGTGGAAGGGGGGAAGCTCTTCGTTCTGGTAGAGAGCGCCTCATGGAGAAACGAGCTCACATTTATGAAGCCGGAGATCATAGAGCGGCTCAATCGGGCCGTGGGAGCCTCCGTGATTCGAGATATTGTTTTTACTGGGAGGAAAGGAGCCAGAGGGTAAAGATGACTGATAAACAGCACGATTACGATGCCCAGAAGATTCAGATCCTCAAAGGGCTTGAGGCTGTTCGTCGACGTCCAGCCATGTACATCGGCAGCACAGGACCTCGAGGCCTCCACCACTTAGTGTACGAAGTGGTGGACAATAGCATCGACGAAGCCCTGGCCGGATACTGTGATACCACTGAAGTAGTAATCCACAACGATGGGAGCGTAACCGTGACCGATAATGGGCGGGGTATCCCTGTTGGCATCCATCCTACACAAAAGAGGCCAGCCTTAGAGGTGGTGATGACCATGCTCCACGCCGGAGGTAAATTTGATCAGAAGTCGTATAGGGTGGCCGGCGGACTCCACGGGGTGGGTGTCTCTGTGGTGAATGGTCTGTCCGAATGGTGTGAAGTACAGGTCTATCGCCACGGCAACATCTACTTTCAGCGCTACGAGCGAGGCGAGCCAACCTGCGAGTTGAAAGTGATCGGCAAGAGAAAGAGGAGCGGCAACAGGACCAGTTTCAAACCAGATCCGGATATCTTTCCGGATACGACGTTCAATTTTGATATCCTTGCCCACCGGCTACGGGAGCTCGCCTTTCTGAACAAAGGCCTTCAGATCAGCTTAACTGATGAACGCGACGGCCGGTCCCAGACCTTCAAGTTCCCTGGAGGCCTGGTGGCGTTCGTCAAATTTTTAAACGAGAACAAGGATGTCCTCTACCCCAAGCCGATCTGTTTCACAAAGTCTAAAGGGACGACCCAGATCGAGCTGGCTCTGCAACATAATAATTCGTATACAGAGAACATCTTCACGTATGTGAACAACATCAACACTGTAGAGGGTGGTACCCATCTGAGCGGCTTTAAGTCAGCCTTAACGAGGGCGGTGAGCTCTTACGCCCAAAGGAACAATCTCATCAAGAACTCTGATATAGATCCGCAAGGGGAAGATGTCCGGGAAGGGCTGACCGCGGTTCTGAGCCTGAAGGTTATTCAACCTCAATTTGAGGGTCAGACAAAGACGAAATTGGGGAACAGCGACATCAAAGGCATTGTGGAATCTGCTGTGGGGGAGGGACTCTCGGAGTTTTTTGAGGAAAACCCATCGGTGGCCAAGGCTATCGCTGAAAAGGCCGTTGCCGCAGCTCGGGCCAGGGAGGCCGCCCGCAAGGCGCGGGAGCTGACCAGGCGTAAGAGTGCTCTGGAGAGCAGTGGTTTACCCGGAAAACTTGCCGACTGCTCCTTAAAGGACGCCGAACAGTGCGAGCTCTATCTGGTCGAAGGGGACTCGGCCGGAGGTTCAGCGAAACAGGGCCGCGACCGCCGTTTTCAGGCCATCCTCCCCCTCAGGGGCAAAATCCTCAATGTGGAAAAGGCACGTCTGGACAAGATCCTCAATAACGAAGAGATTAGGACCATCATCACCGCTGTCGGCACTGGGATCGGCACCGACGAGTTCGACATCTCCAAGGCCCGGTACAACAAGGTAATCATCATGACAGATGCCGATGTGGACGGAGCCCACATCAGGACGTTGCTGCTAACGTTCTTTTACAGACACATGAAACAGTTGGTGGAGAGGGGAAACGTCTACATCGCGCAACCACCTCTGTACCGTCTCAGAAAAGGTAAGGAGGAACGCTATGCTTACACAGACCAGGAGAAGGAGGCGACCCTGAAACGGTTTGGAAACGACGGCGTGACGGTGCAACGGTACAAAGGGTTGGGCGAGATGAACCCCGAGCAGTTGTGGGCCACTACGATGGACCCTGAATCCCGGACCATCCTCCAAGTGACTATTGAAGATGCGGCCGAAGCTGACCACATCTTCACTATCCTTATGGGAGACACTGTTGAGCCCAGGCGGCGGTTTATTGAAGAGAACGCCCGGAGGGTGAGAAACTTAGACGTTTAGACTGAAGCGCCAAGAAGACTGTAAGGACAGATTGCAGTGATGGGGTAGTGGGTGGCGTTGGAATCTGCATCTGGGGGACCCCCGGACGCCCCAACGCTCCATTACTCCATATTTCTATATTTCAGAACCTTCTGTGGCGAATAATCTGAGGGAAACAAGGAGTGGCTGACCAATGGCTATCCGGCGGGAAAACGTTTTACCAGTCTTTATAGAAGAGGAGATGAAAAGTGCCTACATCGACTATTCTATGAGCGTCATCGTCTCTCGGGCCTTGCCGGATGTACGAGATGGGTTAAAGCCTTCCCAACGGCGCATTCTGGTAGCTATGAACGACCTCAATCTCGGGCCAGGGCGCCCTCATCGCAAGTGCGCCAAGATCGCCGGTGACACCTCGGGGAACTATCATCCCCACGGCGAGCAGGTCGTCTATCCGACTCTGGTCCGCATGGCTCAGGAGTTCAACATGCGATATCCCCTGGTAGAAGGCCAGGGCAACTTCGGTTCTGTTGACGGCGATCCTCCTGCAGCCATGAGATACACTGAGGCCCGCCTCAGCCCAGCGGCCATGGAGATGCTGGCCGATTTGCAGAGGGAAACTGTCGATTTTCAGCCCAACTACGACGAGACGAGGCAGGAGCCGACCATCCTGCCGGGGAAGTTCCCCAACCTCATCTGTAACGGCTGCTCAGGCATCGCCGTGGGCATGGCCACCAACATTCCACCCCACAACCTCTGTGAAGTGGTCGACGGTCTGGTGGCCTTGATCGACAATCCAGAGATGAGCGTCGATGAGCTCATGGAATATGTCCAAGGGCCTGATTTCCCCACCGGGGGACTCATCTTCGGAAGCGGTGGGATCGCCGAAGCCTATCGAACTGGCAGAGGCCGCATCCTTTTGAGGGCCAGAGCCAGTGTCGAGAGCTTGAAGAGTGGACGTGAGAACATCATTATCACAGAGATCCCTTTCATGGTCAACAAGACCAACCTCATTGAGAAGATTGCTGAGCTGGTTCGCGAGAAGAGAGTCACGGATATCGCTGAGCTGAGGGACGAATCGGACCGGGACGGCATGCGCATCGTTCTGGAGTTGAAGAGGGATGCCAATGCCGAGGTGATCCTCAATCAACTGTATAAGAACACTCAGATGCAATCCACTTTTGGCGTCATTACTTTGGCCTTAGTGAACGGCCAGCCCAAGGTTCTCAACCTGAAGGAGCTGCTGCAGTGCTTCATCGATCACCGCCACCAGGTGGTCATCAGGCGGACCAAGTTCGATCTGGCGAGGGCCGAACGCCGGGCCCACATTTTGGAGGGGCTGAAGATCGCCTTGGACCGCATCGACGCTGTGATCGCTCTCATCAAAAAGTCAAAGAGTCCGGAGACAGCGAAGAACGGTCTGATGAAAGAGTTCAAACTGAGTGAAGCCCAAGCTCAAGCCATCCTGGACATGCGACTGCAGCGGTTGACCGGACTGGAGCGGGAGAAGATAGAGGCCGAATATCTGGAGTTGATCAAGCGGATCGCCCACCTCAAGGCCGTTTTAGAGAGCCGGACGATGCAACTGGATATCGTCAAAAGTGAGCTCCTGTACCTGAAGGATAAATTTGGCGACGAGCGGCGGACCGAGATTTTGGCTGAGGTGGGCGAGTTCTCCATCGAGGATCTTGTTGCCGAGGAGGATATGGTCATCACCATCTCCCACGCCGGATACATCAAGCGGTGTCCCATTACGACCTATCGCCGACAGCGGCGGGGAGGTCGGGGCGTCACAGGGGCAGGGACGAAGGAGGAGGATTTTATCGAGCATCTCTTCATCGCTTCCACGCATGCCTATATCCTCTGCTTCTCGGACAGGGGACGGTGCTACTGGCTCAAGGTGCACGAGATTCCTCAGGGCGGGCGGTTGGCCAAGGGCAAGGCCATTGTCAATCTGTTGGAGATGTCCCCCGGCGAGAAGGTAGCGGCCATTATGGCGGTCAAGGAGTTCGACAGCGACCATTACGTTGTGATGGTCACCCGCGGCGGTTTGGTGAAGAAGACCAATCTCTCAGCATATAGCCATCCACGGCGGGGAGGGATTAACGCCATCCACATTGTCAAAGGGGACCGGTTGATAGAGGCGAAACTCACCAACAGTACCCAAGATATCATCCTCGGAACGAAGAACGGGCAGGCGGTGCGCTTTCAGGGGAGCGAAGTCCGAGATATGGGCCGGGCTGCCCAGGGGGTAAGGGGGGTTAAATTGCGGCCAGGCGACGAGGTGGTGGGCATGGTGGTGGTCCAGAGAGAGGGCACCCTGCTTGTGGTAACGGAGAACGGGTACGGGAAGAGGACCTCGATGATCGACTATCCGGTCAAGCACCGGGCCGGAATGGGAGTCATCACCATCCGCACCAGCAAGCGGAATGGAAAGGTGGTGACCATCAAGGAGGTGGTTGACGACGACGAGCTGATGATTATTACGGCCAAAGGAGTCGTCATCCGGCTGCCGATCATAGGCATCAAGACCATCGGACGGAACACCCAAGGGGTGAAACTGATTAAACTCGATAAGGGCGATAAGGTGGTGGATGTGGCCAGACTGATGAGCAGAGAGGAGGAGAACGATACTCACTACGTAGAGGTGATCGATGACAGGGGACCGATTCGACAAGAAGGGCTTTTTGATCATTCCTGATCCGAAGAGCATTACGGAGAAGGAGCCGAGGAAGAAGATTCTCGTCGTCAAGGAATGCTATTGCCCCAACGGCCATAACCTCATGGACGATCAGGTGAAATTCAACGGCCATCCGGGCATAAGACACAAGATCAGAAAGAGTACCGGTGAGGAGGGTCAAATCGTTCTCAGCCCTGTTTACGGGGAGTATGTTCGGGTGGAGATAGGTGTGGATGTGGCCCCGGGGAACGTCAACACCATTTTATGCCCCGAGTGCAATGTCGAATTCCCGACCATCGACCGATGCACATGCGGCAAGGGGGAGATAAAAGCTATCTTTCTCGACAAGGAAGCGAGCTTTCAGGACTCCATCGGCATCTGCAACGTCATCGACTGCTTCAACTCAAAAATCTTCTCCTATGGGGAGGCCATCTCATATAAGATGTTGGAGGCCCTGTAGCCTCTTGCTTGCTCGATATTATTACATCGTAAAAGTTTGCTTTTTTAGCAAGCTTTTTTCATGTGCCGCCATTGCAATTGCCGGGAGAAGCCCGGGGTGAGGGTGACGGTGACGGTCACGAAGCCCGCCCGCCTGCTG
>JBHIER010000085.1:0-9838 GCA_046760705.1 bacterium | reverse complement strand
AGGTGGTTGTTCGTCTACTGGGAAGAGTCTGAGGGGTCCGGTCCTTTGACCGAAGAGTGGTGTCTCAACACGAGGGCCAAAATTGGTTCCACCTTCTATGGCGGCGACACGGTGGTTGAAGAGTACACCAGCGTTGAGAAGACCCTATTTTTGGGAAGGGAGGCGCGTCGCATCACGGGACTGTGGCAGAACCGAACGCCCCAATCGGGCTTTGCGGCCGGCGGCCCCTTCCGCAGCTACTGCTTCTACGATCCCGGGACAGAGAGACTGTATATGGTGGATATTGCTGTCTTCGCTCCTGGCATGGCCAAGGAGCCCTACCTCCGGCAGTTGGACATTATTGCTCATACCTTTCGGACGGGAAAAGAGGGGGGATAGGGTAACGGTGACGAAACCCGTTTCGGCTGCGGTAAACGGTTACGTCAAGAAAACAAAAGAGGAATAACGTAGAGAAACAGGCCCCGTTAGATATGAAGTTATCTCACGGGGCGGGTATCGTAACCCTAACCCAAGAAAGTTTTTGGTTGCAGCTTCGCTCCGCGTCTCAGCGGCTGATGAAGGAACCTGGCAAACTGAAGGAACAGAGCATGAACATTCTGGTGACCGGTGGTGCCGGCTTTATTGGATCGCACGTGGTCGATGCATACTTGGCCCGAGGACATCTGGTGGCTGTGATTGATGATCTCTCCCACGGGAGAAGGGAGCATGTGCCTCCCCACGTCCCCCTGTACGTGGTGGACATGTGCAGTCAGGAAGTGGAGGAGGTCTTTTCTCAGGTTCGCCCAGAGGTGCTCAACCATCATGCGGCCCAAATTGATGTCCGCAGATCGGTGGCCGATCCTGCCTACGATGCCCGGGTCAACATCCTCGGTTCTCTGAACCTCTTTCAACTCTGCCTGAAATTTGGGGTGCGCCAAGTGATCTTTGCCTCCACCGGGGGAGCCGTTTACGGCGAGCAGGACTATTTCCCGGCCGATGAGGAGCATCCGGCCAGACCGGTCTCCCCTTACGGAGTGGCCAAGCTCGCCGTGGAGAAATACCTCCACTTCTATCACACCGTTCACCACCTGAAATACGTCTGTCTCCGGTACGCCAATGTGTACGGACCGCGCCAGGACCCCCTGGGAGAGGCTGGGGTTGTGGCCATCTTCTCCCACAAGTTGCTCTCGGGCCAACAACCCATCATCAACGGTGACGGCAGACAGACCAGAGATTACGTCTCTGTCAGCGACGTGGCTGAGGCGAACCTGCTCGCCTTGAACTACGAGGAATCTGACACGTTCAACATAGGAACAGGGATCGAGACCGATGTCAATGAGCTTTTCAATACGCTCAACGCCCTCACCGGAGCCAGAGTCAAGCCAGTTCACGGCCAAGCTCTCCCCGGCGAACAACTTCGGAGTGCCATCGACGGGGCCAGAGCAGAGAAGCGTCTGGGGTGGAAACCAAGGGTCACTCTTAAAGAGGGACTCAGCAGAACTGTGGACTCTTTCAGGGTCCAACTCCAAAAAAGTGAAAAAAGTTCTTGACAATATTGTATCTCGAATGTATAATTACAGAAGCGGCTGGACTGTATTCGAATTCTAATAGGGTAGGATTTGGCTATCTGGAGAAACCTCCCGAAGGGAGCACGAGAGAGGGACAATAGCGGAAGCCAAAAGAAAGGGGCTTTTGCGCATGTCTCTCTTTTTTTATGAGCAAGCCTGGAGTGACCCACCAACGATAGATAACTTAAGAAAAAAGAATAAAATATACCACAGACCGGTCCCACTCTTGGACAGGTATTTTTTTCTTAATATGCAATTTTTTTATTGCCTTAGGAACATTTATTTATTATTATTGCGAAACGTTACAAAACCCGTCTCTTGGGTAAGGCTTAGAGGTTCTTGACGATTGGAGTGAATATGGCCATGGAGCGAAAGGCTGTCCATTTTCTATCTACGGTTTGCGTTCTGCTCTCGTTCTTCGTGCACGAGGTTGAGGCCCAGCCCGATATCGCCCCTTCGGACACAAGTCATGATTTCGGCTCTGTGGGTGTAGGCCTTTCGTCAGACTGGGATTTGATTCTTGCCAACAGAGGGGATGCGGCTTTGACCATCAGTTCGGTGACGCCAAATCTTGCTGAGTTCACTGTTTCCCATCCCTCTTTTCCCAGGACAGTTGCCCCTGGTGGGAGCCTCTCTGTCTCTGTGGTCTTTCGGCCTTCGGGGTTGGGCAGTTTCAGTGGAGTTGTGGAGGTGGTCAGCAATGACCCGGACCAGGGACTTTTGACCCTCGAGGTGACCGGGCAAGGGGTGGCCGTGGTAAACATCACTGTCCCCGATACATCGGTGCCAGCAGGCGACCAGCTCTTTTTGCCCATCACCGTTGATGATGACGTATCGGGCATGGGGATCACCTCGGTGGACTTGAGATTGGTCTTTGACAGAAGGGTGCTGTCAGCCCACGGAGCATCCAACGTGGGAACAATGGCCCAGTTGTGGGACCTCCAGGTTGATGCGGACCAAGATCAGATAGAGATCCGGATGTCCGGGCTCACCCCCCTTGCCGGCAGCGGGATTTTGGTTTACATCGACTTTTCCGTCTCCCCGGAGGCACCCTTCGGCCAGTCAACACCTATCGTTCTGGCCGAGGTGACTTTTAACGGTGGTGTTCCTGTGGCCATTCCCCACGACGGGATGTTCACGGTGGCCGTCTACAGCCTCTCAGGACGGGTTACCTATTACAAACATGCCACCCCAGTTGAAGGTGTACTCTTATCACTTCAGGGAGGCTCGGCCGACAGCGTCTGGACCGATGCCACTGGATCCTATCGGTTCGATGATATCCCCGGGGGCCGCGATTATACTGTCACACCCTCAAAGCACGGCCAGGTGCGCCCGGCCATCAACTCCTACGACGCGGCCCTGGTGCTGCGGTACGGAGTCAATCTGCTCTCCTTGGACTCTTTACAGCTCCTGGCGGCGGATGTGACCGGGTCCGGAGAGGTGACCGCTTACGATGTGTCGGGTATCTTGCAGTTCAGAGTGGGCAAGATAGACCACTTTCCCATTGGAAAGGAGTGGCTCCTGCTGCCAGAGGTGAGGGACTACTATTTTCTCAGCTCGGATCTGGCCGATCAGGACTACACAGCCTTGGTCTACGGTGATGTGAGCGGAAATTGGCCTGGAGCTGGGGCGGGCAAATTGCCTGTTCCCCCTGTCCGGCCGCGAGTCGTTCTCCCTGATCTTCTCTCCGCCGTTCCTGGGGAAACGGCGTCGATACCTGTGCTTCTGGAAGAGGCCGAAGGGGTGATCTCAGCAGATGTGCAACTGGGCTACGATCCGCAAGCCCTCGACCTGGTCGAGGTACGAACGACCTCCTTTACCTCCGATTTCGTGCTCCAGTTTCACGACAGAGGTGGTGTGGTGCAGGTGGCCATGGCCGGGGTCAAATATCTTCGAGGGACAGGGGAGCTTCTCCGTCTCACATTTTGGGTCTCATCTCTCGCAGACTGCGATCAGGGGATTCCCATTGAGATTTCAGCCACCGTAAATGAAGACGTGGTGGCAGCCGATCATCTCTCTGGGATGTTGACTCTGCCGAGAACGACTGTTCCTGATGGGTACGGTTTGGAGCAGAACTATCCGAACCCTTTCAACCCTGCCACCACCATTCGATTCACCATCCCCAGCAGGGAGCAGAGAACGGGGAGCGAAGAGGTAAGAGGCACGAACCTTGAGCTTGGAACTCTTCGCACTACCCTGAAAATCTACAACATCTTGGGGCAGGAGGTGCGGACGCTGGTGGATGAAACCACGGAAGCTGGATACTATTCCGTGGTCTGGGACGGAAGAGATGAGAAGGGAGACGAACTCTCCAGCGGGGTCTATTACTGTCAGATGATGGCCGGCCCCTTTGTGTCCACCAAGAGAATGGTTTTGCTACGATGAGGCTAATGGAAATGAGAACTCATATCAACCCGGAGCCGGGGTTGGTGCGAGGTGGGGTGAGGACACCGAAGAGGCGAAGAGGAGACCGGCCTTGAAGAGACCACACTCGCTCCTGCTCATCATGCTCCTCTTCGTAGGTATCCTCTTCAGAACGGTCGGTGCTCAGACAGATTCGCTCATCGTCCGAGGAGGGGCTGGCGATCCCGGCAGCACAGGCAATATCGTCTCCATCGATCTGAAGAACAGTGCGGGTGTGGGGAAGATGCAATTCACCCTCAGCTACAATTCGGCTCTTCTTTCGGTGACCGATGTGCTGGCCACCGGTCGGACCGGGTCCATGGGGATATTTGACTGGTTAGAGTCGGTACCAGGCCAGGTAACCGTCCTCATCTGGGATCTGGAGGGGGACACGATTGGGGTGGGGACAGGTTCGATAGCCGATTTTATCTTCAACGTAGACTCCGGTGCTCAATACGGGGATGTCCCCTTAACCATTTATGAAGTTTACGTTTACGATACAGAAGGCACCATAATGCCTACGACCCCCGTGAATGGAGTATTTGTTATCACCGAGCCAGACATCGATATACCGGTTCCCAGCCACCATTACGGCCAGATCGTAGTGGGGGAGACCTCTGTCTGGGATGTGACCATCACCAGTGTGGGGACAAAAGATCTGGTCATCAATTACATCACCTCTTCCAGCGGAGAGTTTACGGTTGAGAGCCTCCCGTATCCGCAAACGCTCTCCCCTGGTGAGCGCCTCGATGTGAGCCTCACCTTTGCCCCGGCCACTGCCGGGCCGAAGTCCTCCAACGTATACATCTTCAGTAATGATCCGGATGAGAACGTCTCCACGGTCACTCTGTCCGGTGCGGGCATCGCCCCCGATATTTCTGTCTCTGACACCAGTCACGATTTCGGCAGTGTCATCGGTTACAACACGGAGACCTGGGGGCTAACGCTCTACAATCTGGGGGGCACGGCCGGCTTGACCGTGAGTGCCGTCACCTCCAGCCATCCCGACTTCGAAGTTCTCAGCCCGACCTTCCCCCGCACCGTGCCCATCGACGGGAGTTTGGATGTGACTGTTGGTTTCACCCCGTCGCAATTGGGGCCGGTCTCAGGGACGCTGACCATCTTCAGCAACGATCCCGACGAAGGGACTCTGCCCATCTCTCTGCTCGGAACCGGCTATTACCCCCCGGCTACGCTGATGGTGGTCGGCAGTGAAGGCCAGGAGGACAGTCGGGGGAACGTGGTCCCCATCGATCTGGAAAACGACATGGCCGCGGCTCTGATCCAGTTTAAGCTCAATTATCCGCCCAGCTTGTTGACGGTCACCGACGTGCAGGCAACCGGGCGCATCAGCAGCATGAGTTACTTCAATTGGAGTGAATCTACCCCCGGTGTGGTCGATGTGATGATAGTTGGTATAAGCGGGCCAATCGTCGATCCCGGAGTTGGGACCATTGTCGAATGTCTGTTTGATGTCGACCCGGCGGCCGTTCCAGGAGATGTCCCCCTCGTCCTCTCCGATGTTGTCCTGGCCGACAAGAGCGGCAATCCCATCCCTCCCCAACCGGCGGACGGGATCTTCACCATCTTGCCGGCCCCCGATATCGACCTCTCTGCTGACAGTCTCAATTTCGGTGATGTCCTGGTGGGTGATTCCGTCAATCTGGCGGTAGAGCTTTACAATCTGGGTTCCGTGCAACTTACTGTGGACTCCGTAACGGTCGAACCCGATCAATTTGATGTCCAACTCCCCCTTTTCCCGCAAGTGATCTCAGCCGGGGACAGCCTCGCTCTTACTCTCAAGTTCAAACCGATAACTTTGGGCTTTGTCACAGGCGCTGCCATAATCCATAGTGACGATCCCAATGAATCTCAGAAGCGGGTGGGTCTGTCCGGGAGGGGTGTCCTTCCCGATATAGAGGTCTCACCTCCCAGCATCGATTTCGGAGAGGTGTGGGTGACGGACACCGCAGCCACTGTGCTGTCCATTCTCAATACCGGCTCTGCCGATCTGACGGTCCAGTCCATATTTGTTACCCCAATTCAGTTCGAGGTCTCCTCCGATCCATTGCCGACGGTCGTTCCCGGAGGCGACACACTGGAGGCGATGCTCTCCTTTCACCCCACGGCTGTGGGGTTGGTGAATGGTTCGGTGAGCGTTCAGAGCGACGACCCCGATGAGGGGGAGGTCGTGGTTGGCCTGGCCGGGGTGGGGATCGATCCCGAGATCGAGCTCTCAGACACGAGCCACAGCTTTGGAAACGTTCTCCTGGGCGAATCGCGGGACTGGACGTTCACTATCCGGAACTTCGGATTGACCGACCTTGTGGTCGGTTCCGTCGTTTCCGACCTGGCCGATTTTTCTCTCATCGAACCGGCCTTTCCTGATACCATATCCCCCGGTGACAGCTCTTCGGTGACCGTTCGCTTCTCTCCCTCCGCGGTTGGATTGAGGGCAGGCAATGTGTCCGTGTTCAGCAATGACTGGGATGAATCGCCAACGCTGGTGTCTGTTACCGGAACCGGTGTGGTGCCGGACATCGATCTATTGAAGACGACCCACGACTACGGCGATGTGGTTGTGAACACCTCCTCCGACTGGACCTTCAAAGTGTATAATCTCGACGTGGGCGATCTAATCATCAGCGCCATCACCACCAACAACAGTGATTTTACCGTCACTGACCCCAGCTTTCCCGACACTGTTCTCTTCGGCGACAGTCTCTCAGTAATCGCCAGATTTCGGCCATCCAAGACAGGGCCCATCTCGGGGATATTGAAGATCATGAGCAACGATCCGGACGAATCTCAGCTCTCCGTCTCTGTGGGTGGCAACGGGGTTGTGCCTGACATTGCCCTGTCGGCTACCAACCACTATTTCGGTCTTGGTGTGCTGTGCGACACCGTGACCTGGGTACTGAGGGTGTACAATGTGGGCACGGCGGATCTGGCCGTGGACACTGTTTTTGCCGACACGTCCGATTTTGCTGCCCTCGACCCAGCCTTCCCCCAGGTGGTCGCACCGGGGGATACCCTGGGAATAACAGTGGGGTTTGCCCCCTCCCACCTCGGCTCTATCATCGGAGAATTGTATCTGGTCACCGACGATCCGGATGAGGATACGACCGGAGTCTCGTTGAGCGGCATCTGCGTCGCCCCGGATATTGACTTTTCGGACGAGACCCACGACTTCGGCCCTGTGGTCATCGGTTATTCAGGTGAGTGGACGTTAACCGTGTCCAATGTGGGCACATGGAGTTTGCACATCGATTCGGCTTACACCAGCTCCTCACATTTTGAGCTGATCTCTCCCTTCTTTCCCCAAACCATTTTGCCTGGTGACGAGGTGCCGATCGTTCTTTCTTTTTCGCCCCAGACCGAGGGGCCAGCCGCGGCCAGCTTCACCATACTGAGTGACGACTGCGACGAAGGCATGCGAAACGTCATGCTCATCGGGACGGGCTATTTTGTGGTGGTTGAACTCCCAGACACCTCGTCGGTTCCGGCTCAGACGATCTCGGTTCCCATCACTGTTGAAGAGGTGACCGGGTTGCAGATCTATTCCCTGGAGGTGACTGTCTCCTTCGACCATAGTCTCCTGACCGCTCAGCGGGCATCGTCAAACGGGACCATTGCTGAAGGTTGGGGATCACCGACCTACAGCATCACCTCAGGGGCCATCGATGTTATGATGTCAGGCGTATCGCCGCTGGCCGGGCACGGCCCTCTGGTATACATCACCTTCTTGGTTGACAGCACCATTTCCGTGGGCGACTGGACGGTGCTCCGCTTCGAGGAGTTCCGGTTCAACGATGGCGCGCCGGCAGTGGACACGGTGCACGGTGCCTTCCATGTCAATCGCCCTCCGAGCCTCGATCCCATCAGCCATAAGACTGCCAACGAGGGCCTCCTGCTGAGCTTTGAGGTTACTGCTACCGATCCTGACCGGGACGTATTGACCTTTTGGGCGGCCCATCTGCCGGCCGGGGCCACTTTTGACTCGGGGTCGCACACCTTTCATTGGACGCCCAGCTTCGGCGATACGGGGACCTATCCCGGAATCAAATTTTACGTCTCCGACGGCCAATTCACCGACAGCACAACCGCGACCATCACCGTCGAGCCCACCGTTCGAGTGATGGTTCCTGACACCACCAGGCCTGCCGGGATAACCTTCAGTCTTCCCATTATCCTTTTAGACACATTGAGAACCGAGGACTCCGTTTTCTCCGTCGACCTGACGCTCAGCTACGATCCTGATGTTCTCACTGCTCTCGAAGCCACCATATTGGGGGCCTTTACCGAGGGTTGGGGGATTACGGCCGATAACGTGACAGAGGGCCGGATCGATTTCGGCCTCGCCGGTAGCTATCCCCTGAACGGAACAGGCGTTCTGGTCTACATCAATTTTGCTGTTTCCTCCCAGGTTGTGCCCGGGGATTCCAGTCTGCTGACCCTGAGCGAGCTTCAATTCAACGACGGCGACCCCGCTGCCTACCCCATTTCTGGTGTCCTCAAGATTCCCCTTTATTCGATCAGTGGTGCTGTTCGATATTACATGCCCCACAGTCCCGGCGTCCCTGTGGACAGCGTGTTGCTGACTGCAATCACCGGCGGCTTCGCCTACACCGACATCAGTGACGAAACCGGAACGTACAGGTTCACCGATCTGGTCGGCGGGTTGGGCTATGCTGTCCGGCCCTCAAAGGACGGTGATTGGCGAGATGCATTGGCAGCGTACGACGCTTCTCTGGTGACCCGTTCCATTGTCGGATTGGAGACTTTGAGTGATCATCAGCGGATTGCAGCGGACGTCACCGGTAACGGTACAGTCAGTGCCCTGGACGCCTCCCAGATTCTGCAATTTGTGGTGGGTATCACCGATGGTTTCGGCATCGGGAAGGACTGGACCTTTTTGCCGGAGAGCAGAGATTACCCCGTTTTGGACGGCGATTACGCGGGACAGGACTTTATAGGGATTCTCTACGGCGATGTCAGCGGCAATTGGGGCGAAACAAACGGAGTCAAACTGAACGGTGACTGCGCCAATCGGGTTGAAGCACCGGTGGCCAAAGGGGCTCCGGGGCAGATCATCCGTGTGCCCATTATCCTTCTGGAATCTGAGGGAGTCCTGGCTGCCGATATCGATCTGACCTACGATCCGAACCTCATCACTCCACTGAGCGTCGCCTCCACACCCCTCACCTCCGAGTACCTGCTCGAATATAGGGTGACCGAAGGGCGAATACAGATCGCCCTAGCGGGTGCGGAGCCCATCGAAGACTGTGGTGAAATGGTCGAGACCGTGTGCCAGGTATCACCGAGCGCCCGATTGAGCGATTCGTGTCCCTTAGAGCTGTTTCTCCGCCTGAACGAGATGTGGCTGCCCCTGCTTACTGGGAGGTTTACTGTAGCCTCATTATCTCCTCCTACATATTCTCTTTCTCAAAACTACCCCAACCCCTTCAACCCTGCCACCACCATTCACTACGCCCTGCCAGACGCAAGACGCAAGAGGCAAGACGCAAGACAAGAATCTTTCTTCGTCTTTCTTAAGATTTACAATCTTCTCGGACAAGAGGTAAAGACGCTGGTGGATGAGGAGCAGGAGCCGGGCTATTACACCGTCACCTGGGATGGGCGGGACAGTTCAGGGCGCGAGGTGCCCAGCGGGATTTATTTCTATCGTCTGAAGGCTGGTAACTATTCCAGCACCAAACGGATGGTATTACTCAAATAGCAAAAGTTGAAAAGCATGTCCTGAGCGAAGTCCAAGGTCCAAAGTCAAAGATTGTTGGCTTCAGCCTCAACCATAAACTGAATTAACGGTCCAAACCGAAACCGGAAAAACGGTCTAACCGGCTAACGGATGACACGAAGCGGATGTT
>JBHIER010000084.1:0-9842 GCA_046760705.1 bacterium | reverse complement strand
TCAGTTTTCAGTTGCCAGTGGTCAGTGGTCAGTCCGCACCCCACGTCATCCTCAAGATTTACAACATCTTGGGGCAGGAGGTGAGGACGCTGGTGGACGAGGTCAAGGAGCCTGGATACTATACGGTAACGTGGGATGGAAGAAATGAGAGAGGAGACGAAGTTCCCAGCGGTGTATATTTCTATAGGATGACTGCAGGTGACTTCACAGATACCAAGCGCATGGTTGTCATGAAGTAGACGCGATTTCATATTGCGCAAGATTGAAGCAGAGCCGCCATGATTTAAAGCTTGGGGCGGCTTTTTTAGTGCGGAATTGGTCTTGGATAGGCTTCGGCTCTGTTCGTTCAGAATACGACTGGGTGCTAATTGAACCGTACCCCCCCTATGACCACAGCCACAATGATGATCAAGACAGCGAGCGGAGAGATGAAACGGATGAGAAAACTCCAGTAGGGTGCAGTGAGAAATTTCGGGTTGCCCTGTTTGATCTCCTCGATGGCCTTTTTGCTCCCCCAGACCCAACCCGTGAAGAGGGCAATCAACAGTCCGCCGATGGGCAATAAGTAATTGGCCGACAGAAAATCGACGAAGTCGAAGAAGTTCATCTTAAAGAAGTACGTCATCTCACTCATCACCCCAAAGGAGAGGGCCGAGGGCACGCCGATGAGAAAGATGATTGTGCCCATAACGGTAACCGCCTTTTTCCGTTTCCATCCCCTCTCGTCGATGAAATAGGCGGAGACCACTTCGAGGAGCGATATTCCTGAGGTGAGGGCAGCAATGGACATCAGCAGAAAGAAGAGTGTCCCGAAGATCACCCCTCCGGGCATCTTTTGAAAGACAGCGGGGAGCACGTGAAAGACAAGGCCCGGACCTGCGGCCGGGTCGAGTTTCATGGCGAAGACCGAGGTGAAGATGGCCACGCCCGCAAGGAGGGCGATGAGGGTGTCGAGGAAGACGACCATGAATCCGTTGTAAGGAATGTTATCCGAGCGGGACATGTAGCTTCCGTAGGTGATCATGGCCCCCATTCCCAGACTCAGGGTGAAGAAGGCGTGGCCCAGGGCGACGAGGGCGGCCCTCGGGGTGAGACTGCCGAAATCGGGTTTGAACAGAAAGACCAGCCCTTTGCTCGCCCCTGGCAAGGTCAACCCTCGAAGGAGCAAGAGGATGAGGATGAGAAAGAGAACCGGCATGAGGATCTTGCTCCACCGCTCTATGCCCCCCTTGATCCCCTTGGTGACGATGAGGATGCAGAAGACCATGAACAGGGCGTGGAAGAGTATCGACCACACCGGGTTGGCAGAGAATTGGCCGAAGTGTTCACCAGCATCTGCCGGAGCGAGAAGATTCTGAAAGACCCCGGTAGCGGCCTTGAAGGTGTAGGCTATCATCCAGCCGGCCACGACGCTGTAATAGGAGAGGATGATAAAGCCGGCCAGGACGCCGAGGGATCCGACAAAAAGCCAGGGGGAGTTCGGCCTGAGAAATTTGAAAGCCCCGACGGGATTGCGCTGAGTCTTGCGGCCGATGGTCAGCTCGGCCAGCATGATGGGCAAACCGATGATGACGATGCACAATAGGTACACGAGGACAAAAGCGGCCCCGCCGTTCTCCCCGGTGATGTAAGGGAATTTCCAGACATTGCCCAGACCGATGGCCGAACCGGCCGCAGCCAAGATGAATCCGATTTTCGTCCCCCAGTGCTCTCTCTGGGTGGGTTCCAGCTCGCTCATGGGTCAGCTCCTTGGATAGATTGGGAGTGAACCAGACATCATGTAGTGTAGGAGCTTGTCCCCGTACCATTTACGCCCACAAGGGGCTACACTACGTTTGACACTAAGGTCGGTCATGAGTTTCATGATCGAACTCTCTTTGAGACCGGAGGTGACGCCCCCTCTTTACGGCTATCCTCAGACAGACAAAGAGTCCGCCGTAGAGAAATGAGGGTCAGCCATCCCCCGATCGATATGCTCATTCCTCCTCCTTAACGGGTTTCCTCCACTTGGCACGTCCCAGCAAAAAGCTCCCGACCACCAGGGCGAGGGTTAACCCCCAGCCGCCGACCCAAAGCGTCCAGGCCGGGTATGGGGGGCTGTTGGAGGAGCCGAAGGGTGCTGACAATTCCCCCTTGAACCAGAAGAAGAGAGTCGCCATCAGGCAGATCGGGACGACGAGTCGGATCAGCCACTCCCACCAGACGCCGACTCGGATCTCGGATGTTGAGTTTACGAATGTGCGCAGCGCCCTGATGTCGAAAAACCAGCCGACAGCGATACACTGGAGCAGGGCCACGGCCACCAGGCCCACATCACCGATCCAGTGATCGACAATATCGATCCAGTGCGACCCGGAGCCCATGGTCAGGGGAATACCCAACAAGAAGCCGAAGACGCAAAAGATGACGACGCTCCTCCCTTTGGGGAACGGCCATTTGTCCGTAATCCCGGCTACGGCCGCCTCAACCATAGCGAAGGCCGAATCGATACCCAGGGTGAGCAGCATCAGAAAGAAAATGACCCCGAAGAGAGAGCCTAACGGCCCCAGTTCGTTGATGAGGAGGGGGTAAGCGATGAAGGCCAAGGAGCTCCCGGAACCGATGGCCTCCAATCTTGCTGCCAGCTCAGGACCGCTCAGCCCGTGCGTCAAGAATCCCAGGGCGCTGAAGACGGCGAATCCGCCGAAGAAGGAGAGCCCTACATCGGAAAGGCAGGTGATGAAGGCACTGTTGTTGATCTCCGCGGTTTTGGTCCGGTAACTGGCGTAGGCGATCATGATCCCCCACCCGAGCCCCACGGAGAAGAAGACCTGGCTGAAGGCCAACAGCCATATATGAGCGTCGACCAAGCGTGAGAAGTCAGGGTTGAGATATAAGGCGATGCCCTCACCGGCCCCAGGCAGGCTGATGCCTCGAAAGAACATGACCACCAACAGCAGGGCCGGAAGGGGGACAGTGACCATGACCACCTTGCCCACGCGCGAGATGCCCTTATGGATACTCAGACCAACGGCGATCCACGAAAGGGCCAACCCACCTACAATTGGGAGACAGAGTTTTCCCTGAACCTGAGGGCCGGGCGTCTTTCTGAGAAAGACGTCGCAGAAGAAGCCTCCTGGATCCGATCCCCAGCTTTTCCCCAAGGAGAGAAAGAGGTAGTTCCAGGCGTAGGCCAAGATGACGCAATAATAAATGGCGATCAAGGTGCTCACACCGATGGCCCACCAGCCGATCCCCTCAAAAGAGGGACCGATTCGACGGAAGGCCTTCGGTGCGGCCCCCTGGAAGTATTGGCCCAGTCCGAACTCCATGATGAGCAGAGGGATGCCGGCCACAAAAAGGGCCACGAAGTAAGGAATCAGAAAGGCTCCGCCCCCAGACTGGTAGACTTTGTATGGAAACCTCCAGACGTTGCCCAGACCGATGGCGGCCCCCGCGGCCGCCACGATGAACACCCCCCGACTGGCCCAACGTTCCCGTTCAGCCCGCATACCTCCCCCTCAGTGTATGCGCGTCTTCTACCTTTCTCTTGATCAATGGAAGTTTCCTCAGTATGTCGTCAACTACCAGTTGATACTCAGACTGAAAGCCCCGGTTCATTCCACACTGCTCGTCCTTCCAAAACAGCCAGCCGAAAATTTGTTAAAATTATACAATTCCAATCCAAAATTCAAGCAGTAAATGGGATTTCTTTAATTGATCGTTCCCACTATCAAAAAACAGCTTGACATCTTATGATAAAGTGGTTATTATTTCGATTCATTTTGCCTTAGGGTTGTTCGATCCCTAAAGAATCTCGGAAATTTTACAGGACAGGCCGAATATTCTCATAATTGTGACTGGGGTGTCTGTTATTGCATTCGATAGGATCGGTCAGCTTTCTGTCTTCAGGTGAAACTTTGTTGTCGCTTGGTGAGAGCTCCACTTAATGAAAGGAGGGGAAGATGGACGCTGAGAAAGGTGCACTGCTTCAGAGGATCAAGAGGGAGCAGATCCAATTCCTCTATCTACTTTTTACCGACATCACCGGCAAGCCCAAAAAGGTCACCATCCCTGCCGATCAGGTGGGTTCTGCCTTAAAACACGGAGTCTGGTTCGACGGTTCCTCCATCCAGGGGTTTGCCCGAATCTACGAGTCGGACATGCTCCTCCGGCTGGATCCGACGACCTTTTCCACCCTCCCCTGGTCCAATGAAGGGGGAAGGGTCGCCCAGATCATCTGCGACGTCTACACCCCTGAGGAAGAGCCCTTCGAGGGTGATCCCCGGGGGGTTTTAAGGCGGGTCACGGAGCGGGCCAAGGAGATGGGATTCGTTTACTACGCCGGGCCTGAGATCGAGTTTTTTCTCCTGGAGCGGAGCGAGCTCCCTTCCCTTGTTCCTCACGACCGAAAGGGATACTTTGACTTAGGGGCCCAAAGCCGAGCGGTAAAAATCTGTCAGGAGACCATGACGAGCATGGCCCAGTTGGGGATCAAGTGTGAGTCATATCATCATGAGGTGAGCCAGGGCCAGCACGAGATTGACATCTCCTATGACCATGCTCTCAAGGTTGCCGATGCCGTCGTCTCTCTGAAGCAGGTACTGAAGACCCACGCCATCGGGAGCGGGCTCAAGGTGACCTTCATGCCCAAGCCCATCTTTGGGATCAACGGCAACGGTATGCACGTCCATCAGAGCTTGGGAAACGGAAGGGGGAAGAACCTCTTCTACTCGCCGAAGGACAAGTACGGCCTTTCGGATCTGGCCTATCGGTTCCTCGCCGGGCAGATCGAGCATGCCAGGGCTTTGGCCGCCGTGGTAGCTCCCACGGTGAACTCCTACAAACGCCTCGTGCCCGGCTATGAGGCCCCCATCTATGTCTGCTGGGGACGGGTGAATCGATCGGCCCTCATCCGGATTCCTCAAGTGAGCAGGGGAAAAGTTCGGGTCGGGGCCCGAGTGGAGCTGCGGTGCCCGGACCCATCGTGCAACCCTTACCTGGCTTTTGCCTGTATGCTCGCAGCCGGGCTGGACGGTGTCGAAAGGAAGTTGACACCACCTGAACCCGCCGAGGAGAATGTCTACGGTTTCAGCGACGAGAGGCTGGCAGAACTCGGCATAGCCACTCTCCCTGAGAATATTGAAGAGGCTGTGGGCGAATTGGAAGGGGATGCTGTCCTCAAGAAGGCCCTGGGAGACCACCTGACCGAACAGTTCATCGGGACCAAGCGGAGGGAGTGGCGGGAGTTTCTCACCCAGGTTACCCCCTGGGAGATAGAGCAATACTTATGATCCGAAAAGAGGTCCACCCCGTAGAATGGTTACTCACCGGGGCTCTGTGAACAAAAGGGGACAGGCTCCTTTTCTCCCCCCTCTCTCTGATCGCCTCACAACTTGGTTGGCCTCACGACAAAAAGTGGCCAATCCCTTTCTCACTTTCTGACAGATTGAGAGGGCAGGGATACTATTTAGTCAGCGTCATTTGGACCGTCTGCGATCTACCGTCTGCTTCCATCCGGCAGAAATAGACGCCGCTGGGCAGCGGTGCGCCTGCCCGGTCGCGACCATCCCAGGTGACAGTGTAATATCCTGGTCTCTTAGGCTCATTCACCAGCGTCCGCACCTCCTCCCCCAAGATGTTGTAAATCTTGAGGGTGATGCGGGGCAGGGACTGTTCACTGTCTATTGAATACTGGCTACTGGTTGTAGGGGCCTGAGCGCTGATCACTGAATACTGAACACTGGTCACTGGGTTGAAGGGATTGGGATAGTTTTGAAGAAGTGCCCAACCTGCCTGCGAAGAAAGGGCCTCCGCTTTGATCTCCACCGGAATGGCTTCACCGTCTGAGTCCGCTAAGATCGCATTTTCAATTTGGACAGGTGCGGCTCCTTCTCCAAGGTGGAGGGTCACGATAGGTGCGGACTCTGAGGGGGGGATTGTCTCGTTCGACAGACTGTACATGAGGAGGGTGATACGATCCCCTTCTGCCCTGTGAGCGAATTGCAGGGACTGGCTCCACGGCGCAAGCTGCGGCGGACCTGCCAGCTCCGATCCCTGGGTCACCCGGATATGGAGTTGGATACCGGCCACCGGGACCTGACTCTCTAAGGTTATGGAAAAGGAGCCTCGTTCCCCTGAGGAACCTGAGTCTCTCTTGATACTGACAACGGCGCGCCCGGGTGAAGTTGGCCTGGCGGCAGGCGGCATCCCGAGGATGATGTTCACGATGCCGAGCGCGTCCAGAACATTGATGGCCCCGTCGGGCTGGACGTCGGCGGCCCACAGTTGAAGGGGGCTAAACTCCTCCAAACCGAGGATATATCGAACAACGGTAACCAGATCGAGGACGTTGATAACCCCGTCGCCGTTCACATCACCCTTCACGGCTTCAACCAGGATGGTGATGGACAGATCCCTCGTAGCAGAGCTCATATTGGAATCGGTCACCCTCACCGTGAAGGGAAATGTCCCGGCGGAATCCGGATCGCCGGAGATGACCCCGCTCGCATCCAGGGCCAGACCGGGTGGTAATGCTCCGGTCACCAACTCCCATTCGTACGGCGCCCAGCCACCGGCGGCCGAAAGGGTCTCTGCATAGGCAAATCCCACCGTGCCACCAGCCAGCGATTCGGTCACCACGCGGAGCGGCGCACTGTACACGATCTCGTCGAAGAAGAGGGCCGACCAGTTGCCGGCCACATCGCTGAAGACCACATAGACCTTCTTCAGGCCTGAAGAATGGTTCCCGCCGTACTGGGACAGGTCCCAATCCGTCCGAGAGCTGGCAAACGGTTCCGCTTCTGACCAGGAGACCCCATCGTTTGAGAACCTCATGGCTGCCCCCTGACCCATGCCGGAATGTTCGTCTTCCGCGCCCAAATCGCTCAAGCTGACCGTCAACGAACTGGTGGTATCGGCACCACCGGCGATGACGATCGTCCCCTCTACCGGGGGGGTTGTATCGATTCGAATCTTGTAGTGGCTTGCCTCCCCCCAGTTGCCGGCCCCATCCTGGGCCCGACAGTGGAAGTACCATATCCCATCCTGGAGAGAGAGATACGTGGCCGTCGTGTCCGTCCCCTCAACGGTGGTATCAGGAAGCGTCTCGGCAGCAGTATCCAAAAGGTAACTGTAGCCGGCGATGCCAGAAGGATCGGCCGGCGGTGTCCAATGAAAGAGCGGATCGGGATTGCTGTACCAAACCGACTCAATAGGGTGCGTAGCACACACAACAGATGGTGGCCCAGGTGGCGCGGTGTCCTCAGATAGGGATATTTGGTAAATCTTGTCCGCTCCCGGGTCGGAAGCCCAGAGATACTGGCCGTCATAAGTCAGTCCCCACCCTCCGGTGAGTAGGCCGGAGATGGTCTCCACGAGAGCACCGGATGGGCTAAATTTTTTGATCGTCCCCGAGGTGTTGATGGTCCAAATGTTTGTACCATCCCAGGTCAGATCCTTGATGGTGTTGTCGTTCGGGTTGAAGTCGGCCATCAGACTCCCGCCGGTGGTCGTCTTACCGATGTAATGGTAATTTTGATCGGAGAACCAGAGGTAGTTCCCTTCGCGGGTCACGCCCGCGGGGCGGGCACCTCACCCCCCGGGACAGTGAAAGTTCGTAACCTGCTGGCCGGTATTGGCGTTCAGCTTATAGAAATACTGGACGCGGGTCACCCACAGGGCCCCATCCCCACTCCAGGTAATCCCCCCTCCGTATGCGGGGTTAAGGTCGAAAAAGATGGTGTGTGTCACCTGGCCCGAAGCCGGATCGATCTTGAATATGGAATCCTCCCCGGCATCGGCGCACCAGAGGTACGTCCCGTCCCAGGCTAAGCCCCTCGACTCAGGACCCGGGACATCGAACTCCTTGACAATGTGTTGTGCTGTCGCAGGTACGGGGGGGACAGTAACCAGAAAAGAGATCACCAGAACCTTCTGCCATTCTTTCATCGTCCACGTCTCCTTTTCTAAATCGAAGGCTCACAGGAGCCCTCGGGCAAAAATGCAGTTGCTAAGGCCCCCTTCATCTTCGGCACCCGGGTCGAAAACCCAGATGTACAGCCCGTCCCCTGGACGGAACAGGCTTGCAAGTATAAGAAGAAGGGCTGTGAGAAACATATCTGGGACACCCTCTTCTGCGATGCTCCAAAATAAAAATTCACGGAGGGATCGCCCTTATGGTATGAATGCTCTTTCGTGTCTCTCCGGTTTGCGGACTTCTCAACACAATTTTTTTGAGACCCGTCCCCACCGTTCTTTGACAAAAGATATGACGGGGACACCCTTCTGTCAAGTCATTTAATTTGGGTGGCCATTTTTTCGATTCCAGTGGGATCTTTGGTCAGACACCGGACTCCCCAACCAATTCAACAGGGGCCGAAGTACGTAGGGCGATTCCTTCAGAACCGCTTATTGGCGCGGTGATTTTGAAACAGCACCTTCTCAATCTCGGCAGGGCTCCTTCTCTGCTCGGGTGAAAATTATGCTCCCGCCCCCATTGGCTCCATGGCTGTGGGGTCGGGTGCCCCGTAGGGACGGGCTCTCCAGCAATGGGAAAAAATTTGCCTAGATCATGGAAAAATTGTAATCCTTCAGTCATGAGTGGGAATACAGGTAGCCGATGTAGTCGTAAGTAGTCTTCGATGTAAGCCAAGGAAAGAGTCCGGTAGCTTTCAGCCGTGTGTCAGATGCAGAGCCGAAACTCACCTTGCGGGCGATAACGGTGGGTCTCAAGTCCCGCTCAGCCAAATTGTTCTCCGCTGGAACACGTCTGTTTGCAGCCCAGTGATACATGCGATCTGTATGCTCCCGGAAAATGTCCTGGATATGTTGGATACCAGGGTGTTTGGTCGGGCTGTTCACTACCACAAGAATCTGTGACTTGACTCGGCTTGCCTGTCGGTAGAACTCTTTGTCCGATAGGTCTTGCGTCCTCAAATTCATCGCCTGGGACAACAACGGAACCAAGGTGCTGACAAACGTTTTCACCTCCTCAGAATTGGGGAACTCCTTTTCCAGGTCCTCAACCTCACGGGAAAGATGCTCATAACAATATTGAATCTCCAGGGCATTTTGTTATATCCTGCGTAGCGGTCCACAACGAGCACACCCGGCAACCTCTTTTCCCGGAACACCGCTCTGGGGACACGAGCAGAGCGAGTGTTGTGGAATTGGAAGATACTGATTCGGTCCGCGGTACTGTATCCAAAAGTCGGGCCAGGCGAAAAATGCCCAATGCCAATTTTATATACACGCCTTGTCCACTCGTCACTGATGGATTACGAAAAATTGCATTCTTTGCTTGACATTCAAATTTTCGTTTTGTATATTGGCAATTGAACTTTAAGGAGGATGTCCATGATGAATGCTGTTTTAGAGTCAGACTACCCCCCGGCAAATATGGGGTAATTATCCTGAGGGGAAATACACCCTTTCATCGTCCCCAGCACAGGTTGGATGGATAAATTTGTGTTTGGGGATTTTTTTCTCAGGAGCTAATTGATTGTTTAACCAAACTTTAAAGAGAGGACGACATGAAGAAGGGTGGACAATCGAGCTTTGAGGGGCATAATAGGGAAGTATCACATTGACACACTTCAACTTATTGGATAGGGGGGGTCGGGAAAGGTCCAAAATCTCTTTTTGCCCAAACCATTTGGAACTTTTGGAATGAGGAGTCATCTGAAAAATTGGCATGGATTTCGCTTATTCATTTCTATAAAACAAAGATTTTGATCGGCGCAAGCCCAGGGTGAGGCACAGTGGAAAATGAGCCCATTAAAAAGAGGATTTGGAGACTGCTCATGCCATTTTGACTTTTGCACTTTGCACTTTTTACCCGTTAGATAACAAGCTCAATTAAG
>JBHIER010000083.1:0-9955 GCA_046760705.1 bacterium | reverse complement strand
TATTTAACGGGGCGGGCATCGTAACCCCAACCCAAAAACGATTTTGGTTGCGGCTCTGCCGCGCTAAGTCTCTGAGCCTCTGTGGCTGATGCATTTTCTGGGTGGAAAGGATAGACGATGGATAGCTCTCCAGAAGGGCTCGGCAAACACCATCACCAGGTCTCCCTAACTGTTCTTCGAGAGGCGTTCCGCCGACGCTTTCCCGATTCGGGTGAGGTGATTGCAGTTCGGGCCCCCGGTCGGGTCAACCTGATCGGTGAGCATACCGATTACAACGACGGGTATGTCATGCCTGTGGCCATCGACCGGTCTGTTTATCTCTTGGCCAGCTCCCGGAGAGACGGCAATGTCCACATCTATGCCGCCAATTTTGGAGACTTCGTCTCTTTCCGTCTGAACAGAATAAGGTGTGATTCAATCTACTCGTGGAGCAATTATGAGCGGGGGATCGCCCAATATTTGCAGGACTCCGGCCATCGTCTCAATGGGGCAGACATGCTCGTCTGGAGTACGATCCCTGTGGGTGGAGGTCTCGGCTCGTCGGCTGCTGTTGAGATGGCCACGGTCTGGGCTTTCAGGCTCTTGAACGATCTTCCCATTTCGAGGATTGAGGCAGCGAAACTGTGCCAGAGGGTCGAAAACGAATTCGTCGGAGTGCGGTGCGGTATCATGGATCAGTTTGCATCCGCCCTCGGAAGAAAGGGGAAGGTCCTCTTTCTCGACTGCCGGACGTTGGAGTACAGATATATTGCCCTGGGAATGGATGAGCTCAGGATCGTCATCTGCAACACAAACCTCCCGCGGACTTTGGCCTCTTCCGCGTACAACGAACGGAGAGAGGAGTGCCAGGAGGGCCTCCGCCAGTTTCAAAGGTTCCTTCCCGAGGTGAGGGCCCTGAGGGACGTCAGCGCGGACGATTTCAAGAAATATAAAAAACGGTTGGAGCCGAAAGTGGCTCAGAGGTGCAACCACGTCATTTTTGAGAACAGGCGGGTTCTGATCGGTGCTGACCTTTTGCAGAGGGGGGACGTGACCGGGTTCGGGATGCTCATGGGCCATTCCCACAGCAGCCTCAGGGACAATTATGAGGTGAGCTGCCGCGATCTGGACCTGTTGGTCGAGATCGCCAAGAGCGTCGACGGGGTCTTAGGGGCGCGGATGACCGGGGCGGGGTTCGGTGGGTGCACGGTCAATCTGGTGAGGACCGAGGCCGTTGCCCACCTCAAGGAGAGGGTCCTCGGCCTCTATCCAGAGCAGACCGGACGGAGGCCGGAGGTATACGTCTGCCAAGCCGAAGGCGGGGTGAGAAAGCTTTGACCGAGTTTGGGGAGCTTATTGCTCAAGAGTGGTTCAGGAGTTGTCCTGTCCGCTGTGCCACGGTAGCCCGTCTCTTCTCAGTTTTGGGGTTGACAAGGGCAGCGGCTGGTGTTAAATTGCCGTTGGCCTTTTTTGAAAAAACCCATTTGTCACCTCAGCGGGAAAACGGGTCTTCTCCTTCATTGAAAGAGCTGAGAGAACCGGAAAGGAGGAAAGTGTGATTCGATTAAGTCCTAAGGATGTCCACAGCACCCTGCGGAAACACATGCTGGTGGACGGATACGAGATCGTATTTGATCTGGAGAAGAGCCAGGGCACGTACATTTATGATGCTCTGGAGGGCAAGACCTACCTGGATTTCTTCACCTGTTTTGCCACCTCACCCATAGGCTACAACCACCCCAGGATGGCCAGCCCGGAGTTTAAAGAAAAACTGGCCCGGGCCGCCGTCAATAAGCCATCAAACTCGGATGTTTACAGCGTTGAGATGGCGGAGTTCGTGGATACCTTTTCAGAGATTGCTATGCCTGGCTACTTGCCCCACCTCTTTCTGATCGAAGGGGGTGCCCTGGCCGTGGAGAACGCCCTCAAGGTTGCCTTCGACTGGAAGGTCAGGAAGAATTTCGAAAAGGGCTACAAGGGGGAGAGGGGGAGCAAGGTCATTCATTTCCTGCAGGCCTTTCACGGCCGGTCCGGGTATACGCTGTCGATGACGAACACCGCCGATCCCAGAAAGTTCATGTACTTTGCAAAGTTCGATTGGCCCAGAGTCCTCAATCCAAAGATCACGTGTCCTTTGAATGAGGAGAATCTGAAAAAAGTGGAAGAGGCTGAAAAGGAGTCGGTCCGACAGATCAAAAAGGCCATCGCAGACCACCCTGACGACATTGCTGCCCTCATCATTGAGCCCATTCAGGGCGAAGGTGGGGACAATCACTTTCGGAATGAGTTTTTCGTTCAGTTGCGGCAGTTGGCCGCCGAGAGCGGGTTTCTCCTCATCTACGATGAGGTCCAGACAGGGGTCGGTCTCACCGGGAAGATGTGGGCCCACGAACATTTCGATGCCAGACCGGATATCATTGCCTTCGGCAAAAAGACCCAGGTCTGCGGCATTTTGGCCGGCAAGAGGGTCGATGAGGTGGAGAACAACGTCTTTTGCGAACCCAGCCGACTCAACTCCACCTGGGGCGGCAACATCGTCGATATGGTCCGGTGTCAGAAGTATCTGGAGATCATCCAAGAAGAGAATCTGGTCGAAAACGCCAGGGTAATGGGCGACTATCTGTTGAAGGAACTGCAGGGCCTGGAGAAAGAGTTTTCGGACCTGGTGTCCAACGCCCGCGGTCGGGGGCTGTTCTGTGCCTTCAATCTGCCGTCCTCCGAAATTCGGGACGAATTCCGCAAGGTGGCTTTCAAGAATAGATTGGCCATTCTCGGCTGCGGAGACAGGACCATCCGTTTCAGGCCGCCCCTCAACGTCAGTCGGGATGAACTTGACCAGGGGCTGGATATCGTCAGGAAGAGTCTGAAGCAGATTGCGGCCAAGGGTGTTCCCCATGTGACCCGGCTGGAATTGTGAGGAAGCAGGAAACCTCAAACCTGGATTATTGGCCACAGAGACACACCCCGTAGGATAGTTTACCCCGTCGAACATCCATTCAACGGGGTTTATCCGACGGGGCACAGAGAGATGAAAAACGATGTGCTATGATCTCTATATCGGAATAGGGTAACGGTAACGATGCCCGTTTCGGTGGCGTTGAATGGTTAGGTTAAGAAAAAGGCTGTGCTTGATGCGGCGGAAAAGAGCGAGGAGGTGAAAAAAGTGTCTTCAAGGACAGAGGTAACACGAGAGAGAGAATATCGAGTCCAAATTACAGCCTCTCTGTTAACCATCGTCATATTCCCTGATGATTCGAGGTTTGGAGCGAAGTGTATAGAATTGGATCTCATCACGGAAAGGATACGCCTGATAGGGCCTTGAGGTCGATTGTGGAGATGATAAGGGAATATGCAGAAGATTATAACCGAAGGTTTGAACTTTTCTCCGAAAGTCCCAACAGAGCTCATCACCGACCGTATGTTCAACGAATACTAAAATGCAAAAGTAATTGGGAGGTTTTGGAAGTCTCTGAGGTAAAATATGGCAATTTACAGCTATGACCAAGTTCGCTTCGTTTTGCGGAGGATAGGATCTGAAAAGAGAAGAAACAAGAAACACGAAACATGGGAAAAAGTTTCCCGAGCGGCGTTATACTTCAAGTACGTTTAAGTCACAGAGGTAAAAGAGACGTTCCTAAAGGCACATTTGGGGAGATTCTTCGCCAAGCTGGTATAGACGATAAGACCCTTAAAGAAGTTTTGAGAAAAGAGAAAAGGTGAGGTAAGAAGATGATAAGAACAAACAGAGACAGACTGGTGGTGATGTCGGTAATAGGTGAGGTCTCCAGTCCTGTGTTCAGAAGGGTCCCTTATAGCGTTAGCGCCGAAGGGCAGCCTGTGGTTCTGCCTGGAGTTGGTGGGATCTCATATAATGTTCGGGTTGGCGATCCGGCCACCGGGTGGGAGGCAGATCACGTTGAGCCAGGGGTGAGCATCAAGAACATGGAAAAGCACAAAGACACGGATAGAGGGGCCAACGTTGGATTGAACGTTCTCTCCTGCATAGGCAATGAAGCCGTGGTTGTCTCGGGTGAGGCCAAAGGAGACAAAGGGGTGGTGACGGGCAAACACGGGGGGATAGAACACGTGTTAGTAGACTTTGGACCTGAGGCATTAGACAAGCTGGTGATTGGTGATAAGATCATGGTCCGGGCCTTTGGAGTGGGACTGAAATTGCCAAATTTTTCCCAGGTGAAGGTGATGAATGTAGATCCTGATCTTTTGGGGAAGATCCCCCTGAAAGAGGAGGGGGATGGTTTAAAGATTCCGGTCACCCATAGGATTCCTGCCGCGATTATGGGTTCGGGTTTAGGTGAGACGCATACTTACAGCGGGGACTATGATATCCAGCTTTTTGATCCTCCGACAGTGGATAAATATGGGCTTGATGATCTGAGGCTCGGTGACCTGGTGGCTGTCATGGATGCTGATCACTCATACGGAAGAATTTACCGCCAGGGTGCTGTCTCCGTCGGTGTGGTGGTCCACTCCGATTGCGTCATCTCCGGCCACGGCCCAGGGGTGACGACCATCTTCACCTCCTCTGAGGGAAGGATAACACCATTCATCGATCCCGAGGCGAACCTGGCCAACTTCTTAGGTATTCGGAAATGATGGTAATTTTACTCACGGGACATTAACGTTTGCACATTACTTCCTCAGAAGCAAGAGGTTCGTTGAACGGTTGCGGTGGCGTTAAACGGTTGTGTCATAGGAGGGCAAAAGGCAACCGTCTAACGTGGCCCATAATTTGGGTTTTATGTTCAGAGCAATAACTCTGCTGCCGACATAGAAGGGATGAGGCCATGGTCTATGCTTTGCAGACAGGCTGTGTGTACGGGCCGATCAACTCCCGCCGTCTGGGCAGATCGCTGGGCGTCAATCTGCTCCCACCGGAGTTGAAATTGTGCCCGTTTGACTGTGTCTATTGCCATTACGGAAAGACCGACGTCAAAGCGGTTGACCTTGGCCATGGGAGAGTTCCCTTCCCTTCTGCCTCCGATGTGAGTCATGAGTTGGGGCAGGTCCTCGAAGATTTTAGGGCCCGCAATGATGCTCCCGAATACATTACCTTCTCGGGAAACGGAGAGCCGACTCTGCACCCGCAATTCGGTCGGATCGTCGATGAGGTAGAGGCCCTCAGAGATCTGTACGTTCCTGCAGTCCCTGTGGCCATTCTGTCCAACTCCACCACCGTCCATCTGGACCGCATCCGAGAGGCGCTGATGAGATTGGACAAGCGGATCATGAAACTCGATGCCGGCGATGAGAGAACGTTCAGTGCGATCAATCGGCCTCATCCCACTTTGAACCTCGAAGAGATTGTTGAGGGCCTCTGTCAGTTGAGGGGTTTCTCCCTTCAGGCGGCCTTTATGACAGGACGGGTTGAGAACATCGGCCGGCCCAACATAGAAGCATGGATAAGAGCCATCGACAGGATCAGACCGGAGGAGGTTCAGATGTACACCATCGATCGGCCCTCGGCAGAGGCTGGAATCGAAAGAGTGGCCCGACCCGTACTGGACGAGATCGCTCAGGAGGTGATGGACCGGACAGGGGTTGTGGCCAGAGTATATTAGAGATGCATCGGAAATTGTTGATAAGGAGAGATCGAGAGCATTCTCCAACTGAAGGAAGGAGAGGGTAATGATCGTTGTCAAAGATCTTTGGAAAACGTTCAAGCTCTCCCGCCGGCAGAAGAAGGAGATGGAGAACAAGCATCACGATGGGAAGATCGATGCGGTTGCCGGCATCAGTTTCACCTGTCAGCCCGGAAGAATCTTTACGCTGCTGGGACCCAACGGGGCGGGAAAAACAACCGCCCTGCGGATGATCGCCACATTACTGAAGCCGACATCAGGTTCTATCTCTGTTGACGGACTTGATGTGGTGAAACAGCCGCAGCAGGTCCGCCGCAAGCTGGGATTTCTCACCGGAACCACCAAGTTGTATGAAAGACTGACTCCTCGTGAATTGGTTAAGTATTATGCGGATTTGCACGACATGGATAAAAGTCTATTCGAAAAGCGCAGGCAAGAGCTGTTTACTCTTCTCAATATGCATGAATTTGCCAATTGGCGCATCGGGAAACTTTCCACCGGCATGCGTCAGAAAGTCTCTATTGTTCGCACCATGATTCACGATCCCGAGCTTATTGTGTTTGATGAGCCTACGGTCGGTTTGGATGTGATTACTTCCAAAAATATTATCGAGCTGATTCGAAGGGGCAGGGAAGACGGGAAAACCGTGATCTTCTCCACCCACATTATGAGCGAAGTGAGCCTGCTCAGCGATGACCTGGCGATCATTCATAACGGAAAATTTTGTTACAGCGGAACCTTCAAGGATTTCCAAGCTCAAATGCAAAGAGAGTCGGTGGAAGAGGAATTCATCAGATTGTTAGAGGAGGGGCAGCCATGAGGGCGGTGATGACCATTTTTCGCAAAGAACTCATCGATTCACTTCGTGATCGGCGCACACTGATCACGATGGTGGTCGTTCCCCTTTTACTGTTTCCCGTTCTGATCGGTATCTCCTCAAAAATTATGATGTCCCAAATCAAGAAGGCTCAGGAGAAGATCTTAGAGATTGGGCTGGAGACAAACGGAAACGCCGAAGGGTTCAGGCAGGCGCTGCTGGGCAGAGACGATCTGAAAGTGATCGAAAACATTTCCGTGGATAGCGGCCGATCGCTCATTAAAAAAGACAGCCTGGATGCGTTCCTCCTTTTTGATAGAGACTTTGATAGAAAGGTGGACAGCCTTCTTCCAGGTGGAGTCACCATGTATTTCAAGGCCACTGAAGAGAATGAGATTGAGAAGGAACGCGTCCTGCAGTTGTTGAACAATTTTGAGGAAGAGCTGAGATCGATCCGTTTCAAAAAGTTGAATCTCGATGAGTCCATCGTCAAGACCGTTGAGATCCGCCAACAGAATCTGGCCACCGCCAAGGAAAGGCTCGCCGAGGTTATCGGCGGATTTCTGCCCTATCTGTTCATCATCTTCTGTTTTATGGGGAGCATGTATCCTGCCATCGACCTGGCAGCAGGAGAAAAAGAGAGAGGCACTCTAGAGACGCTCCTGACCTCCCCTGTCGGCAGGTTCCAGATACTGATCGGCAAATTTGGTGTGGTCGTTTTAACCGGCATATGCTCCGCCGTTATTTCCATGGGGGGGATGTACGTGGGCATCCGGCAGGTGAAAGAGATTCCCCCGGAATTGCTCCAAACGATTCTTTCCATTCTCGAGTTTCGATCAATCGCTCTGCTCATCTCCCTCTTATTGCCTTTGACCGTATTTTTCGCGGCGATTCTTTTGTCTCTGTCGATCTTTGCCAGGTCGTTTAAGGAGGCGCAGAGTCTCATCAGCCCGATGATGATCGTTGTGATCGTTCCGGCTTTCATCGGGTTGATGCCGGGCATGAGCCTGAATACGACAACGGCTCTGATCCCCGTCTTGAATGTCTCCTTAGCCACCAGAGGAATCATTGCCGGAACGATTGGACCCGCACTATTGGCAGAAGTCTATCTCTCATCGATTTTCTTTGCGGGGTTGAGTCTCTTCGGGTGCGCAAGAATATTTGCGAGTGAGGGCACCATCTTTCGGGGATCGTGAATAGGATTCTTATCAGATCTGTGAAGCAATAGTAATTTTAATTTTTTCACTTTATTCTTTATATTTTGCATCGGAAGCTTTGCTGGAGAAGAGGAGGGAACATGGAGAAGAGAAGACAGATCTGTTTGCCGCCGGAGGAGATTCCCACGCAGTGGTACAATATCTTGCCCGATCTGCCGGAGCCGTTGCCGCCGCCTAAGGATCCGGAAATGGGGCCTTCGAGGATCGAAAACTTGCCGAACCTCTTGATCGGCGAGTGCCTCAGGCAGGAGGGGTCGACCGATCGGTGGATCGACATTCCCCAGGAGTTGTTGCAGTTCTATGTTCAGGCTGGCAGGCCGAGGCCTCTGTTTCGGGCCTTGGGCCTGGAGCGTGAGCTTGGGACGCCGGCCCGGCTCTATTATAAGGCCGAGTTCTACAGTCCGACGGGAAGCCACAAGGTGAACACCGCCTTAGCTCAGGCCTATTACGCCAGGGAGCAGGGCTTTGAACGATTGACCACAGAGACCGGGGCCGGACAGTGGGGCACTGCTTTAGCCTACGGTGCCAGATTGCTCGGGTTGAAATGCACCGTCTTCTGGGTACGGGCTGTCTACAATTGGAAGGCGGCCAGGAGGCGGTTCATGCAACTTTTGGGGGCCGAAGTGCTGGCCTCCCCCAGCCACAAGACAAAATCCGGAAAGAGACTCTTGGAGCAGGATCCCAATCACCCCGGTTCGCTGGGGATTGCCATCTCAGAGGGGTTGGAGGACTCCGGAGCCGACCCCAAAGCCGTCTACTGCCTGGGATCGGTTTTGAACCATGTGTTACTCCATCAGACGATTATCGGCTTGGAGACAAAGCGCCAGTTCCAGTTGGTGGATGAGTATCCGGATGTGATGATCTCCTGCCTGGGTGGTGGGAGTAACTTCGGCGGCTTTGCTCTTCCCTTTGTCGGCGACGTGCTCACTCAGGACAAAAAGATCAGCTTCATTGCCGCCCAGAGCAAGGCGGCCCCCAATCTTCAGGGTCGTTACGAGTACGACTTTGCCGATCACGCCGAGATCACACCCCTGCTCAAGATGTATACCCTGGGGCACAAAATGGAGATGGCTCCCATTAAGGGCGATGGCTTACGCTACCACGGCTGCTCCCCTATTATCAGTCTGTTGCGGCACTTAGGTTATATTGATGCGGTGGCCTATCCTCAAAATGAGAAGCACGTCTTCAATCGGGCGAAACTCTTTCTTCAAACCGAGGGCTTTCTACCGGCCCCGGAATCGGCTTACAGCATCGCCTGTGCCATCGATGAGGCCCTCAAGTGTAAAGAGAGAGATGAGAAGAAGGTCATCGCCTTCAACATCAGCGGCCACGGCTTCATGGACATGGAGGGCTACGGGAAGGTGCTCGGGCTCTGAGGAGCTGCCCAGAACAGGGAGGCAAGTCGGGCTTTTAAGATCCCTTTCAACCTGCACCAGCAAGCTTGGGTTGGGGGTTTGGGGGGACGTAGGGCGGACGTCCCTGTCCGCTCCTTGGATAATCTATCCTGCGGGGTCCGCCCTCACAAAGGCAAAGGGCCGACACAAAGGTCGGCCCCTACAATTGATATTTCCGCCAATCGCAGCGTATCTGAAAGGGGCCAGCTCCAGGGGGATCGTCTTGCCCCCAAGGGGGAAAAATGGGACAGGCTACTTTTTTAGCAAATGGAGAGCCTGCCCCGTATCCCCGATCGGAGTTGAGGACAAGCTTATTACGGGGAATCTCCTCGTTGTGTGGCAACAGGCGGAGATCCCCGTATACGAAGGGATAGGGATTCCGGAACTCAACTTCGTTCAGTGCGGGATGACAGGATGGGATTTAAGTGTCACCCTGAACCCTGGCCTGTCGCCAGGGTCTGTCCTGTACTTGTTTCAGGGTCTCTCAGGTTTTGAGGAAAGTCTGTTTGCGGCCGCACTTTGCATAGCACGCTTTTGATCTGGTGGTTGAAAGCGAGGAGATTCCGGATCAAGTCCGGAATGACAGGTAAAGAGGCGCACCATGGAAAGTTCGGCTACACCCCTACGAACAAATCCCTCGAGCCATCGTAATCGCTATGGAGAGCCCGACTCACGCCCACCCCTAGGGGGGTCCACCCTCACAACGGGCCGACACAGAGTCCGGCCCCTGCGATCCATATAACAGAGAAGCCACACCGGATTCAACCACGCTGGCCTCTCTCCCCCTTAATAGACCTTTGGGAGACTACCTCAACAGCACCATGCGCCTGGTGGCGGTGAAATCACCAGCCGTGAGCCGATAAAAATAGACTCCGCTGGCCACGTCGTTGCCCAAACTGTCCCGCCCGTCCCAGACCACGGAATAGTATCCAGCTTCCGTGGTTTCAT
>JBHIER010000082.1:0-9999 GCA_046760705.1 bacterium | reverse complement strand
GGTGTCGGGGGACTCCTCTGTGAATCAAGCACCCATTACGGGGGAGTCGATGCCGGTGAGAAAGCAAAGGGGCGACGAAATCTTTGCCGGCTCCATCAACGAAAAAGGATCGTTGGAAATCGAAGTGACCAGACGCTCTCAGGATACAACCTTGGCCAGAATTGTTCACATGGTGGAAGAGGCCCAGGCTGAGAAGGCCCCGTCACAACATTTTGTGGAGCGGTTTGCCTCGTATTATACGCCCCTCGTGGTCACAACGGCAGTGCTGATGGCTGCACTCCCCCCCTTGCTGCTGGGCGGTGCCTTCACCACCTGGTTTTACCGGGCCCTCGTGCTTTTGGTCATTGCCTGCCCCTGTGCTTTGGTGATCTCCACACCGGTGACGATCGTGAGCGGGCTCACAGCCGCAGCCCGCCAGGGGATCTTGATAAAGGGTGGGGTATATCTGGAAAATGCCGGCGCCCTCAGAGTGATCGCCTTTGACAAGACCGGAACCCTCACCCGAGGAATCCCTTCCGTCATCGGCATCGTTTCGGTCAATGGTCAATCGGCCGCTGATATTTTAAGAATCGCTGCATCGGTGGAATCGCGCTCCGAGCACCCTTTGGCCGAAGCTATCCTGAGAAAAGCCGGAGAAGAAGGGGTGACCATTGAAGAGACGGGAGACTTCCAGTCGATTACGGGAAAAGGGGCAAAAGCTGAGATCAACGGGGAGATATATTACATCGGTAACCACCGTCTTTTTGAAGAGAAGGGGTTGTGTACTCCTGAGATTGACGCCAGGCTTGATGGCTTTGAACGTGAAGGGAAAACAGCAGTCCTTCTGGGCACAGAGCGGGAACCCATTGGTGTTATCGCCATCGCTGATGAGCTTCGACAGAACGCCTCCGAAGCCATACAACACCTTCGACAGAACGGAATTAAAAAGGTGGTCATGCTCACCGGGGACAACAGAGGCACTGCCCAGGCGATAGCCGAGCGGTTGCACATCGATCAATTCTACGCTGAACTCCTCCCGGAGGACAAGGTGAGGATTATGAAACAGTTGTTGAAGGAACGCAGTCGCGTGGCCATGGTTGGCGACGGGGTCAACGACGCTCCGGCCCTGGCCATCGCCACCATCGGCATCGCCATGGGGACTGCTGGCACCGACACGGCCCTGGAGACCGCTGACATCGCCCTCATGGCCGACGATCTGTCCAAGCTCCCCCTGGCCATGAAATTGAGTCGAAAAGCTCTCCACATTATCAAACAGAATATTGTTTTCGCCCTTCTCATCAAAGCGGTCTTCCTGGCCATGACTCCCATCGGGTGGGCCACCCTGTGGATGGCCGTGTTTGCCGACATGGGTGCTTCGCTCATGGTCATTTTTAACGGGTTGAGGGTTTTAAGATTCGCACAATGACACAACTAAGAATACCACTGGACACAAAGAAGAAGTGTATTCTTCTGGCGGTCATAATCGTGATCATCAGCGGCTTTCATTATTCGACGGTGACGGCCCTGGCCCATTTTCACGAGATCTATCGGCGCCTCTTTTTCATCCCCATCATCCTCGCTGCCTTCTGGTTTGGCACGAGAGGGGGGATCGTGACTGCCGCCGCCGTGACGGTGGCCTATCTCCCCCACGTGATGTTTCAATGGGGTGGGGACATCCTGTTCAATATGCCGCGTATCATGGAGATTCTGTTGTATAACGCCATCGGATTGGTGACAGGAATGATGGCTTCGGCGGAGAAGAGACAGAGAGTGAAGTATCAGCAGGCATCAGCAGAGGTCGAACGTGCCTACAAGAAATTACAGGAACAGACCGATCGTCTGATGAGGCTGGAGGAACAGCTCCGGTCTGCTGAAAGATTATCCACTCTGGGGGAATTGATGGCTGGGGTGGCCCACGAGATCCGTAACCCCTTGGGGTCAATCAGGGGGGCCGCAGAGATCCTGGCCGGTGCCATTGGCTCCGACAGCAAAAAGAGAGAGTTCGCTGACATACTGATCAAAGAAGTGAAGCGCCTCGACGAAGTCGTTCAGAATTATCTCCATTTAGCGAAATCGCCCCATCCCTCCAAAGGCCGCTGGGAGCTGGAGGAAGTCATCGGCTCGGTGCTCTCAATAGTGAAAACGAGGACGAAGGAGAAAAATATAGAGATGAAACTGGAGATAGAAAAAGGGCTCTCCTTAGAGGCGGACAGGAACCAGCTCATCCAGGTCTTTCTGAACATCATCCTCAATTCGCTGGACGCAATAGATGCGAAGGGGACAATCCATATCACTGCCCGGAGGGAGGACGACACGGTACGGATCTCCATCTCTGATAACGGGCGCGGCATCCCCGAGGAGGATATACCCAGGGTCTTTGAGTCGTTCTTTTCGACCAAAGAGGAGGGAACAGGATTGGGCTTGGCCATAGCGAAAAGGATCGTCGAAAGGCACGGAGGAAAAATTGAGGTTGCCAGCCGGATTGGACAGGGGACGAGCTTTATTATCACATTCCCGAGCTGAGATTCTGTTTGTGGCGGAACTTTATTCAGAGTTACGAGTCTGTATCCCATAAAAGAAGCTCTACTGTCATATTTTGCTTGACATGTGCTGTAAGGGTTTTTATAATAGTACCTCATTCATCATACGGTATTTTTCACCTTTGAAGAAAGGACTCATGTTAGTGACCAGAAACAATCGTTCATCTTTCTCTGCAACCTTTCGAGTGTGCCTTCTGACGCTCATCTCCGCGAGCCTGTTTTCCAACCTTGCTCTCTGCTCTTCAAACGCAGGTGCAGAAGTAGAGGGAAGTGTGAAGTCAAACGCGTTGACAATTATATCCCCCGAAGAAGATGAGAGCCATTCGTGCTCTGGCTCGAAACCAGCCCATCATTGCAGATTGTGCTGTATGGTGTGTCATGATGGCATCATCTTTATGTTTCAGAACTCACTAAATTCTCTTGACGACAATTCTCAAGGCTTAACTCCCCTTACTTATAGTCTACCACGTATCCTGCTGGTCTTTTCTATCTTTCATCCTCCCCAAAATCTCGCCTGAATCTATCCCAGATTCACCGCATTTTTATAAACCCAGCTAAATGGCTGTACGCCCACGAGGGGCTACACTCCATTTTATAGATGTGTAGTGCAGGGCGTTATGCCCGTAGATTTGGTAGTCAAGATTGCTGTTGTATTGGATTTTCTTCAGGAGATATAAAGTGAGAAACATTTTCTTTTTGACTTTTTGTATATTTGGGTTCTTCGGGTTATGGTCATTCTTTCCTGCACAGGTAACATCACAGCCTCTGAGCCTCTCTCTGCAAGGGGCCATTGATTTGGCTCTTCAGCGTAATCCGGAGGTATTGGCCACAGCCAAACAGGTTGATGCGGCCAAGGGGAGGTCGTGGCAAGCATGGTGGCCGGAAGACCCGGAATTTGCTCTTGAGTACGAGGGCGTGCCAAGAGGGAAGGGATTGAGCAATTATCAAGACCGATTCATAAGCTTCAATCAGTCCATCGACTTTCCGACCAACATTTTGCTGCAGAAACGCATTGCCGGAAAGGAAGTCGAGATCACCAGAATGGAATGTGAGCTGGCAAAGCTTGACCTCATGAGCCGGGTAAAAACGGCTTACTTTAATTTGTTGACAAAATGGGAGCGATTGAGTTTGGCCCACCAAAATCTTCAGTTGGCAAAGGATTTCCTTCAGAAAGCCCAAATTCGCTATGAGGTTGGCGAGGGAACACACCTCGAATATGTCAAGGCGAAAGTCGAGAAAGCCAGGGCGGAGAACGATCTCACCCTGGCCCAAAATGGATATGATATCGCCCTGGCCGAGTTGAATCTTCTATTGGTGAGAGATTCAGGGGCGGAAATCACACCCTCAGACAGCCTGCGCTATGTCCCCCTTGACATAAGTGTCCGCGAGTTGAAGGACCGAGCATTCCGCGTCCACCCTGAAATAAAAGCTATGGATTTGAAAGTAGAGGCCGCTCAATCGGGCCGCACTCTGGCCTGGAGCAGTTTTTTGCCAGAGCTTCACGCCAGTTATTTTAACCAGAACATTGATGGCAACCCCAATTTCTGGGGTGTGGAGTTCGGTATCTCCGTACCTCTCTGGTTTCCCTTCCGCCAGAGAGGCCAGATCCGGGAGGCCAACGCTGATCTGGCTCAGGCACGTTTTAAGCGGGAGAATCTGAAGAACAGGCTGGCCCTTCAAATTGAGAGCGCCTGGTTGAAGGTGAAGGCTGCGGAGAAACTGGTGCTCCTTTACAAAGAGGAGCTTTTAGCCGAGGCCGACGAGGTGTACCGGATCGCCCTGAGGAGCTACGAGGAAGGGGAAAGCAGTTATTTAGAGCTTCTTGAAGCCCGACGCACCCTCATCGAGAGCCAAGCGGGCCATATTGAGTCGCTTTTCACCTACAATTCAGCCTTGGCCGAGCTCGAAAGAGCGGTGGGAGCGAGGCTTACATTTTAGATTTTCAGGAGGATGTCTTATGAAACGGATTTCAACACCCTCAATAGCGTTTTTCTTGGTGGTGGCATTTTTCAATTGTATCGGCTGCCGCGGTGCTTCACACGAAGCACCTGAAGTTGAAACCCACCCGGAGGAACACAGCGAACACGGCGGCGTGGTTCACCTGGATGACGAGGCTCTGGCCAACATAAATCTTGAGGCTACAGAGGTTGCCTACAAAAAGATCGACAATCACATCTCCGCCCCGGCCAGGATCTTTCCAGACCAGAACCGAGAGGCTCATGTCGGACCGCTCATCGAAGGCAGGGCCAATACGATTTTCGCCAACCAGGGGGATCGTGTCAAAGCCGGCGATGTCCTCATGCTTCTCGAAAGCCCTGAGGTTGGTGAGGCAAAGAGCGAATATTTCAAGGCCAAAGCCGAGCTTGAGTTTGCCGAGAGAGATTACGAGCGGCACAAAAGGTTGTTTGAGGAGAAAATCGGCTCGCAGAAAGCGCTTTTAGAATCCGAGGCCTCCTACAACAAAGCCCGAGCCGAATTTGAAGCCGCCGACAAGAAACTCCATGCCATAGGTTTTACCACCGATGAGATCGAGAACTTCCAGAGCAACCACGAACGCACAGCCATTTTGCCGCTGAGAGCGCCCATTTCAGGGACCGTGGTGGAGAGAAACGCTACCGTGGGACAGCTCATCGAGCCATCCAGCGACGTCTTCCACATCATCGACCTCTTCTCCCTCTGGGTGGACGCCGACGTATACGAGAAGGATATCTGCAAAGTCAGACCTGGGCAAGAAGTCGAAATCCGAGTGGCTGCATATCCGGATGAAACATTCACCGGTCAAGTGACGTATATCAGCGACGTTCTCGACGAGAAGACCCGCACCTTCACAGTAAGGGCTGTCGTAGAAAATCCAGACAAGAGGCTCAAGCCCATGATGTTTGCAGACGTAACCATTTACATGGAACAGGGGCAGGACGCCCTGGCGGTACCTGCTTCGGCCGTTCAATACGATGGGACCAGTAACTTCGTTTTCGTCGTTACAGATCGCAATTCCTTTAAGAGAAGGGAGATCGTGACGGGACGTGAAGGCAATGGGTTCGTGGAAGTCGTATCCGGTCTGAGGGTCAACGAAAAGATCGTTTCCAAAGGCGCCTTTCTACTCAAGTCCGAGGCGGCAAAAGAGTCCTTCGAGGCTGGACACACCCATTGATGTTGGAGAGATGCACCCTAAGCGCAGGAGTGTCAAATGATCGACAAGATTATCAGTTTTGCTGTCAGACAGCGGCTTCTGATCGTCATTTTCACACTTTTAGTTATTGGCGGTGGCCTGGTCTCTTTTTCCAGGCTGCCCATCGACGCCTTTCCCGATGTGACCCCGGTATTGGTGCAAATTTTCACTGAGGCAGAAGGCCTGGCACCCGAAGAGGTGGAGAAACTGATTACCTACCCCATTGAAGTCTCTATGAACGGTCTACCCGATGTCACTGAGGTAAAATCTGTCTCCACTTTTGGGCTTTCCGTGGTTTCGGTCTATTTCAAGGACAATGTGGACATCTACTTCGCCCGCCAACTGGTGTTCGAAAGATTGCAGTCGGCAAGGAGTGAGATACCGGAGGGCCTGGGCAACCCAGAGATGGGGCCGATAACGACCGGCCTGGGACAGGTGTATCAATACATCGTAGAAGGTGAAGGATATGATCTGATGGAGCTGCGGGCTATCCAAGACTGGATCGTCAAATTTCAACTGCGGACCATCCCAGGGGTCACCGAAATCCTGAGCTTCGGCGGTGAAGTCAAGCAATATCAGATTCAGATCGATCCCCACCTTCTCTTAAAATATGATGTCACCCTGGATGAATTGCTGGACGTTGTCGAAAACAACAACATAAACGCCGGTGGCAGCTTCATCGAACGGGGCTCGGAGGAGTATCTGGTGAGGGGATTGGGATGGACTAAAAATATTGAGGACATTGAGAACATAAAGATTGCCGCTCATCAGGGGACTCCTATCTATATCCGCGATGTGGCGAAAGTGACTTTTGGACCCGAGATCAGACGAGGGGTCGTCTCAGAGAACGGCAAGGGGGAGGTGGTCAGCGGGATCGTCTTGAAATTGATCGGCAAAAACACCTCTGAGGTTATTGACCGCATCAAATCGAAAGTTCGAGAAATTCAGAAAAGCTTGCCCGAAGGAGTGAGAATAAGGCCTTATTATGACCAGGCGGATCTGGTGGCCAGAGCAGTCGACACCGTGAAGGATGCCCTATTGGAGGGAGGGGCTTTGGTCATTCTCGTCTTGGTGCTGTTTCTGGGAAATCTGCGGAGTGCTTTCATCGTTACCTTGGCCCTTCCCCTATCGGCGTTGATAGCTTTTATTCTTATGAATCATATCGGTATGTCCGCCAATCTGATGTCCCTGGGTGGGTTGGCTATTGGGATTGGGATGATGGTGGATGGCTCCGTGGTTATGGTGGAGAACATCTACCGGCACTTGACCGAGAAGAAGGAGGGTAACCCGGACGTCGTCCATACCATTCTGGTGGCGGCCAAAGAGGTGGGACGACCGATTGTCTTCGCCATCTCCATCATCATTATCGTCTTCCTGCCTCTTTTTACCCTGCAGGGAGTGGAAGGCAAGCTCTTTTCGCCCATGGCCTACACCATCAGCTTTGCCATGTTTGGTTCATTACTATTAGCCCTGACAGTAGTCCCTGTCCTGTGCACGTTTCTGTTGCGGAGGAAATTGGCTGAGAAGGAGAACTTTCTCCTCCGGTTTCTCAAGAGAATGTACCTGCCCTCGTTGCAGAAAGCCATTCAGCATCGCTGGATGGTTTTATCTGTGGCCCTTCTCCTTTTAATCGGAAGTCTCATTTTAGTTCCTTTCCTGGGGACGGAATTTGTTCCAGCTCTTGACGAAGGTACCATTGCCGTTCGGGTGACCATGGCCCCCAGCACGTCGCTGAAGCAGGCGGCTGCCATCTCACAGGAACTGGAAAAGATGCTCCTGGAATTTCCAGAGGTGAAGTACGCCATCTCGCGAGTGGGACGGGCAGAGGTCGGCGGCGACCCAGAGCCGGTCAATAATTCAGAAATTTACGTCATTCTCCATCCTCCGGAAACGTGGACCAGCGCTTCGACGAAGGCCGAATTGGTCGAGTTGATGAATCAGAAACTCCATCAATACCCCGGGATTCTTCTCAATTTCACCCAACCCATTGCCATGCGGGTGGACGAACTCCTCAGCGGGGTGAAAGCGCAAATCGCCGTCTATCTCTTCGGGGACGATCTCGACGTTCTGGCGGAAAAAGCCAGCGAGATCACCCGCGTCGTGTCACAGATTCGAGGGGCAGCCGATGTGCAGGCCGAGCAGGTCAGCGGCAAGCCGCAGGTTCAAATCAAAATTGACAGAAACAAGATCGCCCGGTACGGCATTAATGTCCAGGAGGTCCAGCAGATTGTTCGGGTGGCTATTGGAGGCAGCGCCGTCGGTCAGGTGTTTGAGGGTCAACAGCGATACGATATCTTTGTCCGTTTTCAAGAAGACGCCAGAGATAACATCGAAAGCATCAAAAATATCCTGGTCAGCGCGCCTGATGGGAGCCGCATCCCCCTGGCCCAGTTGGCCGACATTCGCACCGTTATCGGTCCCAAACAGATCAGCCGCGACAACTCCCAGCGCCGAATTGTGGTCCCGTGCAACGTTCGAGGACGCGACATGGGCGGCTTTGTCAAGGAGGCCAGCGCCGCCGTCGATAGACAGGTGGATCTTCCCCCGGGGTATTGGGTGGAATGGGGTGGGCAGTTTGAAAATCAGCAGCGGGCCATGCGCCGGTTGTCCATTATTGTCCCGCTGACGATATTGCTCATCTTCATCCTTCTGTTCAGCACCTTCAATTCCATTCGAAACGCGGCATTAATCATTATGAACGTCCCCTTCGCTTTAATTGGCGGAATTTTGGCCTTGTTTCTCACCGGTCAGTATCTAAGCGTGCCCGCATCTGTTGGGTTTATTGCGCTGTTCGGCGTTGCTGTTCTGAATGGTGTGGTCATGGTCTCCTATTTCAATCAACTGAGGCGGGAAGGTTATGAACTGAAAGAGGCCCTGTTGCAAGGGGCAGCTTTGAGATTGCGGCCGGTATTGATGACGGCTCTGGTCGCCAGCTTAGGGTTGATCCCCCTGCTCTTTTCAACCGGCACCGGCTCAGAGGTGCAGCGTCCCTTAGCCACGGTCGTTGTCGGCGGACTATTCTCCTCAACTCTGCTGACTCTATTTGTTCTCCCAGCACTTTATGGTTGGTTCGAGAGACCGAGACCAGAGGTGGAATTGTAATTGCGAAGTCTCGGAAATCCAACAACTTGCGAGACGCTCATGAGGGCTACACTCCTATGTTATGTCATAGGCGCGTAGTGTAGGGCCTTATGCCCGTAGTTGTGGTGTTTTCAAAGGAGGAACCCATGAAAGAAGTCAAAGCTATTGTTCAGCCCTTCATGCTGACGAAGGTCGTTGATGCCTTGAAAAAGATCGATGGTTTACCCGGTCTCACGGTGGATTCCGATGTGCGAGGATTCGGCCGCAACCGCGCCGCCCAGGCTCGCCATAAGATTGTGGAGGACACGGTAGAGTACGCGCCGAAGGCGAAAGTGGAGATCGTCGTTCCCGATGAACTAACTGAAATTGTGGTCGAAACGATTCAAAAGAGTGCTCATACCGGCAACCCCGGCGATGGGAAGATCTTCATTATCGATGTGTTAGATGTGGTCAAGATTCGAACCAATGAGCGAGGTCAAAAGGCGCTGTAGGGATATCTAAGATCAGGAGGTTACACATGGGAAAGTTGTCTGCTTCACTTTTTATTGCCATCTTAGGGCTGATGAACTTTGCGGGAGCGCAGGAATGCGGCCCCTCCTGTCCGGTCTGTTCCGGTTCTGGGGAAAATTCTGGAGCACTTTTGGCCCCAAAGACCTTGCTTGTAACCGGGCTGTACATTCCAACCGGAGAGGACGAAACAGGGGTGATGAACTTACGATATGGAGTGATTTCATGGTTGGATGTGGGGATAGGGTACACTGTAGAAGCGGAAAAACCCATCTGGAGTGCTCGGCTTCAGCCCCTTTCAGAAAGCGAAATCGGCTGGAGACCGGCTCTTATCCTGGGCACTGGAAGTGTTCAGACTGGTGGGAGCGACCAGTCTGTTTTTGCCCAAGTGACCAAAGCCTGGGAGTTTGGTGAAGGGTACGCCCTCCGTCTGTCCGGAGGTTTCGCCAGCCTCGTGCCGGATTTCGACAAGGGTTACGGCTTGGCTGGCCTTACGCTCACCGTTACGGACTCCCTCAGTCCTTTTGTCAGCTACGATGGCCGGAATTTTCACGCAGGACTTTCCTTGATTCCCACTAAATGGCTGACGATTGCGGGTCTCCTCGTAGAAGCCCGTGACCCTGCTATTTCCCTCGGGTACCGGCGGAGCTTTTTGGACTGAACCAATACAAGGGAGAGTTGCTGAAGTCTACCTTAAGATAGAGATCGAGATCGTCTGCCCGG
>JBHIER010000081.1:0-10012 GCA_046760705.1 bacterium | reverse complement strand
GGGGCGGGTATCGTAACCCTAACCCGAAAACGTTTTTGATTGCGGCTTTGCCGCGCCAGGTAAACAGGGTATCACAAAAATTGTAGGGGCCGACCTCTGTGTCGGCCCTTTGTGAGGGCGGACCCCGTGGGATAGATTCTCCAACGGGGTGGACAGGGACGTCCGCCCCTACGAGGGGGTTTCGCAGAGTTGCCGGACCCCTCTCACGGCTCCACTCCGAGGATGACGTCTACTATGGATAGGATATCGACCAAATCTATGGAGCCATCGGTGTTGAAGTCGGCTGCGCACCACTCCTCGGGTGTGGGGTCGTAAATCTCAAGGGTAATGTTGACAGTCAGAACCACATCGAAGACGTTGATTTCCCCATCACTGTTGACGTCGCCTTTGGTGCATCCGGGTTCACTGGTAACAATAAAAAACTTGGCGCTTATCGGGGCCATCTGTAACTCTGTCTCGTAATAGTCGCCGCTGATACTGTCGATGAGGCTCACATCACCCCACATGCCCATCTCATAAAGGCGATACCTTCCAGCAGGAATACCGTAATCGGAAAGATGTATCGAGATTGTCCCTGAGGCCAGGCTGTCGGTGAAATTGGTCAAAGCGAAGCCGAGCCTTCCGTTTTTGGCCCTGAAAGCCCCGGCCAAAACAGAAGGTGTTGTGAGCCTCTGATACATGGACGGGAAGGAGGCCGGGAACTCCACCTCCACCGTGGGAAACCCCCGGAGGGTCGGTGGCCTCATCCATTCGCCGTAGCTGAGAAAATCGGAAGCGAAGGCGATGTATTTAGTCAGCTTCCAGACGTAGTGCCAGTTCAGGCGTTTCTTCAGGGGAAAATCCTCGATGTGCTCCGGCTCGACAAGGAGGGAGAGCCGATTGCCGTTCACGAAGCTGTAGCCGTTTTGAAAGTTGAACTGATAACGCCCGTATCCGCTCCACGGATGAGAGGTGCTGCCCGTGAAGCCCACGAAATCGTGATAGGTACAGGCTACCAAGGGGATGGGCACAGCGCCTATCGGAGCGAATGGACCGTCCCATTGGCCGGAGGCCCAGTAGCTGGCTGGGAAGAAATCGAGCCAGGGGAGAAGCAATTCAGATCGACTCTCGTTGGTCAGCAATGCTCCAGGATTCTGGCTTCTTATCTGCGTACAGATGCTTTTGTACCCGTCTATCCAGTAGGTCCCACCACCTAAGGGATGGCCATGATCGGGCTGATAGCACAGCCTGGGGATGGGATGATTGTCCATATAGATATCCGTGGCCCCTTCGGTCTGGAGAAGCTCGGTCACCTTCGACACGTAGAGATCACGCCAGGCCTCCGAGGCCGGATCCATAATGTAAGCGTGGAAGGTAGAGTCGTGGTACGGAACTCCATTTATGTTGAGGGCCACAGCTTCCTCAGCTCGAGGGTCCGGCCACATGCTCTCCCGCCAATCTCGAGTCGAAGAGTAGGGCACTATTCGTATGGACGAGTCTCTCAGAGCTGCGATGAACTGAACCAGGTCGCTGGAGATGGCCCCGTTGTAGAGGTACGCATCCCACCACCACCGGAGGTGGACGCCGATCCCCACCTTCTCCCCGAAAAAATCCCGGTACTCAGTGACAATATCCAGGGCCAGATCCGCGTCTTGGCTGAAATCGTTCCACTCCATTATGAGAGCGATGGGCTGTACTGAGGCCGTCCCATTCCCATTCTTCCTGCTCCGGAGATCCCCCTCACTCATCCAGGGGGCATCCCTTATCAATTCCCGGTAGAATTTGGCCCCGTCAATCCAGTCGCCAGCCAAGGGCCGGATCAGGAAGTCGTAGGGTTGCCGGTAATGGTGGCTCGGAAGATGATTGTTCTCAGGATATTGCCGAATGAAACACTCGATGAAATCGCCGCGGCCTCTCAGATTGTATCGCTTGAGAAATCCTGCCATATCCAACGGAGTGCAGAACAGGCCTCGAGCATTCGATCTATCATACAGGTGGAAGAACTGCATCGAAACGGCCCCAGGATAGGTCTGGGTAAAGTTCATCCGTTCAGGATCCACGTCCATGCTCTGGCTTAGAGCTATGTTGGCCGAGTCGGCGGGGTTGCTGAAGAGCGCTCCGGCGTGTGAAGGGTAGGCGAGGGCGTCCAAGCGGCCACCGGAATAGTCCGGATCGATGGAAAAGTATGGAAAATCGAGGCTGAAGAGAGCGACTCGGTTTGAAGTGTTCAGGACCGATATGCGCCAGTACGACTCTGACTCACCTTGGGGGAGGTAGACCTCCACAATAATTGACAACGTGCCTGTGCCGAAGAGCTCGATGTTCGGCCACTTGAGGGTCAGTTTTCTCCCTCCCGAAGAATCGGACAGCTCATAGGATCGTAGAGCCAGTGCCCCCGAGCCGATGCGCTGAAGATCGGAACCGTCCACCCAGGCCAGGGCCGTGTCGAGGAAAGTGATCGCCCACAGTGGGGTGCGATCCGGGTCAAAAGTGTACCTGGCCCCCTCCCCTTCAAGCTGCTTGAGGACAAAGGTTGCCTCGTCGAACGTGAGACTGATCTGACCGTTGTCCAGGACAATATCACCGGCCACACCAGTCGATGAGATGAGAGTGATCATGATCAGTAGAAAACCGGCAACCGATATTCTCTCAAACATGTCGATCCCCTTTCTATTCATCAGTCGCTGAGACACGGAGGACAAATTGGAGTAATGGAGTATTGAAATTTGGGGGTGTGGATCGCGTTGAAATCTGGGGAACTTACGGACTGACAAAAACACTGCAATACTCCATTACTCCTCTATTCCAAAGCTCTCTGTGTCTCTGTGGCCAACAATCCAAACTTAAAACGCTATCTTTAATCGCACTCCAGGATGTCCCATAATCGAACCGGGCGAGAACCCAAATTCCCCTGTACGAGCCATCTCCTGAACAGGCTCGCCCCCATTCCGCGGAAAGAAGAGGACGGCATCAAGCACATTGTAGGCCCAGAATGAAGCCGCGGCCCAGAGAAAGCGATCTCGCCATCGGTCCCAGTCCTCGGCGTCATCGAGCTTGTCCAGCATTCTATTGTAAAGTATCTCCTTCTCTTTTGTAAAAGAGGCCTTTTCGTATCTCTTTTCATAATCCTCGTAATCGTCCTGGGCCGATTCATACGATAGCTGGGTGAGAAGCCATGCGCTTGCGAGGAGAATTTCCGTGCTTGCAAAGACGAAACCGCGAGTCTTCTTCTCAGAATAGAACTGACCCCACCCCGGAAAGAGAAAGGAACGTCCGGCCGCCTTCAGGGTTGTCCTCGGATTGAGGGAGGCGGACAGTTGATAGGACTGGTCAGCCAGGAATGTTCTCGTGCTCTGAAAGCTTTCGAACCTCCTTTTTGACACAGTAACTTTGTAGGTTCCAGCAAGAAGCCGAGACGTGATGAGAGGGGTTTGGCCTATGACCGTATACTCCCCCTTCAGACAGACTTTGGCCTCGGATGGAGTGGAGGTTATCTGTATCGTGGTGAACTGGCCATCAGTTCGAGCAGGGGACGAAAACGCCGCTTCCCCCTGTACTGAAAAGCAAAGAAGGATGGCTGTCAGGTAGATGGCTCTGTCACACCTCACCATGGTGTTTCCCTTCTAATAAAAGAGTGGGCCTTAATTCCTCAATCTCTCAACCACCTTTTGGCTAAAACATACAAGGTCAGAGACCCTATCACTAAACTGCCCAGGGTGGCCCAATCCCGCCACCCGGAGATGAACGACTCGGGGACAAGGACCGTATCGTCAGGATAGAGCTCAATATCGAGCTCCCTCAGTCCGCCCCGGAGTATCCTGTTCACATCAATCTCAATCGATCGGATATTTGTGGTGTCCCTTCGACTGACAGTCACCCTTTTCATGTTACCCCGATCGGTGGGCCCTCCGGCCAGGCCGAGATAATCGATGAGCGTCTTTCCCTCAACGTAGTCAAAGGTGCCCGGCTTCTTCACCGCTCCTATAACGTGAATCACCCTCTTCTTAAATTGAGTGAGCAATACCGAGACTTTTGGCTCGACCAGATACTGGGCCAGCCCATTACGAAGGGTCTGCTCCAGTTGAGCTACGGTCAGACCCACAACAGAAATATCTCCCACCAATGGGTAGGAGATGTGTCCATCGACTGGAACAACGACTTCCTTGCTCAGTTCTGGGTGGTTCCACACCGTCACCTCCAGGACGTCGTTGATCTGAATTCGATAGAGTTCGGCTGTCACATCCCCTGCCCCTTCGAAGATGAAAAGGATTGTGAGCCCCATTCGAAAAAGACGCGAACCGTTCATCGTTAGAGTGCTCCTTTTCCTGATAGAACAACAGGGATGGTCTTGAGCACGATTCTGAGATCGAGTAAAAGGGACCGTTCATGGACATATTTCAGATCGTTTTCGATCCATCCCTGGAGGGGGAGAGTGTTCCGACCGCTCACCTGCCACAGCCCCGTCAGTCCTGGCTTCACTTCCAAGCGCTTTTTCGTCCATAGGCTGTAAAGGTGTTTCTCCTCTTCAGACGTACACCTCACAGGATTGGCCGGGGCCTCAATATCGCGGAGGACCAGCGGCCTGGGCCCCACCAGGCTCATCTCCCCTTTCAGGACATTGAACAATTGAGGCAACTCATCCAAGCTCGATCTTCTCAAAAACTTACCGAAAGGAGTGACCCGAGGGTCGTGTTCGATCTTAAATACGGGCCCCATCATCTTGTTCAACGACCCCACTTCGGCCCGCCTCTCCTCGGCATCAAGATACATGGATCGGAATTTGTAGAAACGAAAATCTCTGCCATCCTTCCCCTTGCGGAGGTGGGCGAAGATGGCCGGCCCCCGGGATTCCAGTTTTATGACCAGGATAATGAGGACCATCAACGGACTCAAAATAATTAGGCCGACGAAGGAGACGCCCACGTCCAGAACCCGCTTTGTGGCCTCATACATCCTTCCCTCTGACATTTTCACCCCTTTTCCTCATTTTATTGCCCGCACCGCCCTAACCGAAACCTGCCCGCTTCGCAGCAGGCGGGCGGGCTTGGTTCCCGTCGCCCCATCCGGTTATGTACTCACGAGATTTTGTTTTTCATCTCTCTCTGAGTCTCTGTGGCCAATAAGCAGTCAATTTGCTGGCTCTCGAAGTTTCTCACGCTTCGTCTTTATCCATTTTCCTTTTCCTTGGGTCACTATCCCTACAACAGCAATGAATACCCTCCAGAGGAGGAAGTATGGAGCGTACAGGAGATTTTTGTACATTCTCATACTGGCTCTGGCTACCGCCAAGCCGAGAAGGGTGTAGGTGAAAAGAGCCCCCACAATAACGACCCACAAGACAAAGGGGAGATCGAGACCCTTAAAGGAGACAATCAGAAAAGCAAGGAAAAACCCAACTACCACTGCCACGAACAGGGAGAAGGGAGGGATGAGCAACTCCATGGCCGCATCGAAGAAGGCAAGATCCCTTCTCTGAAGCGCCGCTTTCATAAGTTTTGGGAGGTAGGTATTTCTCACCGAAAATTTGCCCACATCCCAGCGCACCCTCTGGGCCTTCGATCGTTTAAAGGTGCTGGGCATCTCCGCGCAAATTTTGGCCTCAGGAACAAAGGCCACTCTCACCTCGTTCAGCAGAAGCATCATCCCGTACTCCAAATCCTCGACAATCGATGTGGCCGGCCATCCAAATCGGTCGATGATGCTTCGATGAAAACACATCCCGTTCCCCAATAGATTGGTCGTCCAACCCAATCTTGTCCGGCCTTTAAACTTGAGGTGCCTGCTCAGGGCGAAACCGAAGTACGACAGGCTGGCCATGATCGAACCCTCGGGATGGAGCACATCGTAGTATCCCTGGAGGGCCTTTTCCCCCTCTAAGATCTTTTGGTTCATCACCTTTAAGAAATCCGAAGCCAGTAGAGTATCGGCATCGATGATGAGGAAGGCATCGGGCCGGACATGCTCCTCTGCCAACTTCCGAAAGGCCCACTGGAGGGCGTACCCTTTGCCCCTTTTCTCCCTATCCCACCGTTGGAAACATCTGACCCCGAACCCTCTGACAACGGCCGCAGTCTCGTCGGTACAGTTGTCGGCGATGACGAAGACCTCATACAACCGACGGGGATAGTCAAGGCTGTGGATACTGGATAGTGTCCGACTGATGGTGTCAGCCTCATTCTGAGCTGGAACGATGATGGCAAACTCTGTCTTCAGCGGATGAGTGGGCTTAGGTCTCTTTTGAGGCCAAAAGCTAACTATGGCCAAGAGGTAAAGATAGCCAACCATGAACAGAGAAATCCCTTGGGCCACTCCAAATATGTATTGAAGAAGGTCCATCTCTTTATCGATGCATCTTCAGTTTATGGTGAAGTACCAGCCACGCAAACTGCATGTTGCCTACCAGATAGCGCTTCCACAGTCGGGTCGGCTCCACCGCTAAGCGGCACAGCCATTCAAAGCCGTTGTCCAAGAGCCAACGTGGGCCCCTTGGTAATCGACCGGACAGAAAATCGAAAAGTCCACCCACACCCCAGACGACAGGGGCCCCCAGGTTTCGGTAATGGACTTCGATCCATTTCTCCTGGTACGGAACTCCCAAGCCCACCAGCAGGATATCCGGTCCGGCCGCTCTAATGGTGTCGAGGATCTTTTCCGTCTCCTCCTGGGCAAAGTACCCGTGGTATGTTCCCACAACGTGCAGTTCGGGTATGGTTCGCCGGAGCCTTCGAGCCGCCTCCTCGGCCACTCCCGGTTTCGCGCCCAACAGATAGATCTTCAGCCCACGGGCCGCGAATCGACGACAGAATCTCTCCATAAAGTCTGCCCCGGTCGACCGGTGCGGAAGGTGACGGTTGAACACCCGGGCTGCCCAGACGATGCTCATCCCATCGGGGTACACCAGATCAGCGCTGTTTAATATCTTTCGATAGACTGCGTCTTTACAAGAGATCACCGCACAGTGGGCATTGAAGTACGCAACCTTATGCGGTCCGCCGCTCTGGGTAAAATCGAGGATCCGGTGGTAGAGTCCCTCTGTGTCGACCACATCTACGTTCACCCCAAGAAGGTTGATCCGGGCCCGTTCCATGGCTCTCAGCTCCTGACCCTGCCAAAGTCCATAATATGGCCCAGCACCGCCCTGGCCCCCTTTGCCACGTAGGTCACATCTGACCAACTCCGAATCTTGCTCACATGTTTCCAGATGTAGGTCGGAGAGAGGAACGACTCATACACCCCTCTACACATTTGCACCACCTCCTCCGGAGACATGTCCTGGGTCCTGAGAACGGGCTCGGTCATGTCGTACCTGTCGTATTCTGCGGGGTCAAAATTGAACCACCCCTTCTGAAGAGCAGCCCGGTGCAAGGGAGTCCCCGGATAGGGGGTGACGATGGTCGCCTGGAGCATCTCTGCATCTCCGTCGCACATCAATCTTCTGGCCAGATCGAGCGTTCGCTGGGCATCCTCCCTCGTCTCCCACGGATATCCCACCATTACGGTCAAATGTATGTCGATACCTTCCTGGCTGATCGTTCGGCTGTCATCGACGATCTCCTGAACGCTAATACCCTTATTGATTAAATCGAGGGTCTTTTGATTGGCCGATTCCAGCCCCATTTTCAATTTTCGGAATCCGGCCTTCTTCATCAATGGGATCAGATCGGGGCTGAGAGAGCCGTAGCGCATATTGGCCGAAAAGAGTATCTCATTGTTGTATCCCCGCTCGATCATGCCCAGACAGAACCGGCGCAGCCAGTCCCCGGCCGGGAAGGTGCCAGTATCATCGAAGATCTCTTTGGCCCCGTGTTCGGCGATCAAATAGCCGATCTCATCCAGCACGTTCTCGGGGGATCGGACCCGAAAGCGGTCGTACATCACCGTCCAGGCGCAGAAGGTGCATCTCCCCCAGGGGCAGTCCCTCCCGGCCATAGTATAGAAGAAGGGGAGTCTCCTCTTCCACTTCTCGCCGTAGAGATGGGCTTTGGTCAATCTTCGGTCAATCCAGGGGAGATCGTTCAGGTTGTGGCTCAACTGAAAGGGGCCTCTGTTCTTCACCTCTCCCCTCTCCCTGAACCACACCCCTTCGGGCAATCCTCCGCCGTCCCCTCGCAGATACCGGGCTATGGCCAGAAGGGAGAGATCGTAGTCGCCTCCTGTGATGACGTAGTCAGTGGAACAGTTCTCCATGGACTCAAGGGGCAGGGCGCTGACGTGATCCCCCATCAATACTGTGGAGCATTCAGGATGGGCCTTCTTGATGTGATCGATGATCTTCCAATGCTGTCTGACCACCGGTGTCTTCGTCTCGAAAGCGATGATGTCCGGTTTCTCTGCGCTCAGGAGGCCTTCGAACTCCTCTGGTCTCTTCCCCTCGACAAAGGAGTCGTTCCAGACAACCTCGAACCCATCCCTATCCAAAAGGGTAGCGGCCATAGCCGGCACCAGGGGATAGATGAAGGAGGGCACGTGGTACCATTGAAACTGTCTGTTCTGGGTCAACGTTGGGCTGCCCTTCCCGGCCACTGGGGGGTAACTGATCATCACTTTCATCTTCTTAAACGTCACCTCGATCTCTCTGTTGTCTCATAGCGCGGCAAGCTGCAAATCAAAATGTCGAAGGGCGGTTGGTACTAAAAAGTTAGACAAATGCACACTTGAAAAACATTTATTTCGGGTCTGCATTTCACAACATTTTGTTTTTCGTTTATCTCTGTGTCTGTGCGCCTCTGGGGCGAATATTCCAGGTTTCGAGCATCTGTTTCTTGAAATATTGTTTTTCATCTTTCTGTTGATATCTTATTCGAGGTAGCCCAATCCTTTCAGTCTTTGGCAAACCTGCGACGCTTCAGCCTGGGGATAGGGGACCGAGGGTCTTGATGACTCGTCGTCATCCGGCAACGGCTCACAGAGCTTCAGCCGATTCTGGGCCCAGAAGTCCGGCGTAAACATCTCCTTTAGCACCCTGCCGTCCATATCCCTAGGAACCGGCTGGCCCAAAAAGTAGAGGAGCGTGGGGGCGAGATCTCCAATTTCTGTCCCTTCGATCCGACCTCCCTCCCTGATCCCCCCACCCGCGGCCATGAAGATCCCCTCCAGCCGGTGGGTGCCGACGTGTCTGTATTCTGAGCTGTCGATGTGATCACATGGCCCGAAGAGGCCGTGCCGGGTCGGATCGGAGCGGACCGACGTATAATAGGAATAGCCCTTCCACTGGACCAGCAGATCAGGCGCTCTGTCCACATAGGGTCCGTGGTAGATTTGCTCCCTCTTCACCACCCTATCCACAACTTTATCATCGAGATCAGGATCACGGAGACTCTCGAGCCTTTCCCCGATCTTGCTCCTGAGAGCTTCATATTCAGACCCAGGCTCCACGATGCCCCCAGGTTCACGGCCCCGGAGATTGATACGTATGTTCCCATACATTCCGAAACCGTATGCCTTGGTGCGCTCCCAATCCACCTCTGAAAAGGCGAGATACGATTCGATCCTGTCTCTCAATCCAGGTATTCTGCTCTTGATAAGATTCTTCCCCCATCTCGGAAGGAACCGTTTGGAGAGGGTGCGCGCTTTGCGCACGGAATGGTAGAGGGATTTCTTAGAGGGCTCCTTAAATGCGAGCCATCCGTTCTCCTCCAGCCACCGGTTGAGAAAGAAGACCTTTTCCATCGGCCCGGCTCCGTGGTCGGACATGATCATCAAGAGCGTATCCTCATCAATTTGAGAGAGGATACGGCCGACCTTCGCATCGGTCTCCTCGTAGACTTTGGCCACGAGCTCGGCCTCAGGGCTCCTTAGGGTCCGGGACTGCAACTCTTCTGAGACACTTCGACTCAGCGTTTGGTGCTGGATGCGATCGATGTTGTTGTAAACGACCATGAACAGATCGGTGGGGTGCCTCCTCATCAGGTAGAGTCCCAGCTCGGTCCGGTTCTCGTCCTCTGCGAGGATATCCCTGAGATATCTTCGATCGTCCCTTCGACGTCCAACAGGTGAGGCCAGGTGAATGTGATACGGCCCCACGTTCCTCCTG
>JBHIER010000080.1:0-10111 GCA_046760705.1 bacterium | reverse complement strand
AGAGGGGTGGGTTAAATTGATTGTGATGGAATAGATTTTGCCAGACAGGGAGACAAAAGTGGCGACCGATCTGGAAAGATTGAAGGAGGAGATTGTAGCAGCAGGGAACCTGCCCCGTCACATCGCTATCATCATGGATGGCAACGGACGGTGGGCGAAGAGGAGAGGGTATCCCCGAATAGAGGGGCACCGGGCCGGGATCGCCTCGGTCCGCGATGTGGTTCAGGCCTGTGGGGAACTGGGTATTGAAGTTCTGACCTTGTACGCCTTTTCCACCGAAAATTGGCAGCGGCCCCGCTTTGAGGTGTCCGTGCTCATGAAGCTTTTGCTCAAGACGATCAACGCCGAAATCGCTGAACTGGATGAGAAGAACGTCAAGGTGATGGCCATCGGTCGTCTCGGAGACCTGCCCCGGGAGACGCGCCGGGCCCTGGAGAAGGCGATGGACCGAACGGCCAAAAACAGCGGCCTGATCCTCAACCTGGCCCTCAGCTACAGTGGGCGGTCGGAGATCATCGATGCCATAAAAAAGTTGGGGGAGGAGGTGAAGAAGAATACCTGTGACATCAGCCAGATCGACGAAGAACAGTTTCGAAACTTCCTGTACACTGCCGGGCTGCCGGATCCCGATCTGCTCATCCGGACGAGCGGGGAGTTGAGGGTGAGCAATTTTTTGCTGTGGCAGATGGCCTACACTGAGATCTGGGTGACCGATGTGCTGTGGCCTGACTTCAGGAGAGAGCACCTCTACCAGGCTCTCAGGGATTACCAGAAGAGGGAACGCCGTTTCGGACTGGTTTCTTCCAACGGTGACGCAGATCGAGCTGATGACAATCCTGATGGCTAAATCGAACAAAGACAGAGAAAAAATCAAAAAATCTGAGGGAGAAGATACGGAGAGCGCTGCTCACGCCTCTATCGAAGGGGAAGAGAGATCCGAGACCGTCATCGAAAAGGAACACCGCGAGGAGAAGGATCGGCAACTGCAGTTGAAGATTGTCGAGGTTGAAGACCATTACCAACGCGGTGTCGCCCTGGCCAAGGAAGGCCAGTTTGAGAAGGCCATCGAACAGTACCACCTTGTCCTTGAGCGCGATCCGTCCCACATCAAAGCTCACAACAATCTGGGTGTGATCTACGACAAGATGGGGGATTTTGCCAAGGCCGTCGAGGAGTATAAGAAAGCATTGAGCCTCGACCCGAACAATGTCGAGGTGCGATACAATCTGGGGGCGGCCTACGGTGAGCGGGGCATGTATGAGCTGGCGGAGCGGGAGTTCCGCCGGGCCCTGGAGATCAATCCCCACAGCGCCGAAGCCCATTACAATCTGGGCGTTGCCTACGTCAAAAAGGGGCTCTACAGCAAGGCTATCGAGCAATTTGAACGGACCCTCTCCCTCGACCCAAACTATCACCAGTCCTATTATTACCTGGCCCACGCCTACAATCAGAAGGGGCTGTTCGACAATGCCATCGATATTTATGAGAAGCTGCTCAAAGTGCAACCGAACAACGGCAAGATATACTGGCAGTTGGGCGTGTTGTACGATAGGAAACGGATGAGCAGTAAGGCCCAGCAGATGTACAGGAGGGCAAATGAACTGATGCACAACCTAAAAAAAGAGCAGGAGAACCGTCCGGCCAACGGTAGAGGCAAAGACCTTTGAACATCCCCAATTTAGTCCAGCGCCTCCTGTTGGCCGTCATCGCCATCCCAGTACTCTATCTCTGTCTGAGACAAGGCGGCATCCTCTCGCTGATCGCCGTGGACATCATCATCTTCTTCGCTCTGTTGGAATTTATTGGTCTGTTGCGGGGAAAAGGGTTCCGGCCGAACTGGGTCCTGACCGTTTTCGGGGCTCTGGCCCTCAGTTGGGACGTCCAGTTTGCCCGGGGAGGGGATATTCCGTTGGTACTTTTGGGGACGTTGATCCTGGCCCTTTTGTCGGGCCTGGCTCGTAGGGATCGCTCGAATTTTCTCGTCGACGCCTGGTTGGCGCTCTTCGGTGTCCTCTTCATCGGGTTCTGCGTCAGTTGTGTCCTGCTGATCCGTCAATTGCCGGCAGGGGCGGATTTTGCTGTTCTGGTCTTTCTACTTATCTGGATCTGCGACACCGCGGCCTATTTTGTGGGTGCTTCCCTCGGCCGGCGTAAGCTCTGGCCGCAGGTCTCACCGAAGAAGACGGTGGAGGGGACGGCCGCCGGCCTATTGGGGGCGTGGGCCGCTGCCTTTGCTGCCAAGCTGATCTTCCTCCCCGGTCTCTCGACCCTCGATTGTATCGCCCTGGGGGCCATCGCCGGGGTTCTGGGCCAGGCTGGGGATCTGGCGGAGTCGGCTTTCAAACGCTGGATGGGGGTGAAGGACTCATCTCACATCCTCCCAGGGCACGGCGGGTTTCTCGACCGGTTCGACAGCCTTCTGTTCACCGCTCCGTCGATATACTACTATGTGAAACTGGTCGCCCATCATTGAACTGAAGGGAAACCATGAGGCGTATCGCTCTGTTAGGCTCCACAGGTTCCATCGGTAGAAACTGTCTGGATGTGATCGGCCGGCTCCGGTCGCGGTTTCGGGTGGTGGCTCTAACCACGAACGCCCATACAGAAACCCTGGCCTCACAGGCCAGGGAGTTCGAGCCCAAGTTCTGTGCCGTTATGGATGCGAGCAAGGGGGAGGACCTGCGAACCCGCCTCTGTGGGACGGAGATCGAGGTGGGTGTCGGTCCCGAGGGGCTCTTTGAAGCTGCCACCCACCCTGATGCGGATCTGGTGGTCAACGGTCTGGTCGGGGCGTCCGGCCTCCTGCCGACAATCAAGGCCATCGAAGCCGGCAAAGATGTGGCCCTGGCCAACAAAGAGAGCCTGGTCATGGCTGGCGAACTGATCATGCCCATGGCCGAAGAGCAGAAGACCCGCATCATTCCCATCGACAGTGAACACAGCGGGATCATGCAGTCTCTCCAGGGCCACCATCCGGATGAGGTGGCCAGGATCATCTTGACCGCTTCCGGCGGGCCGTTTTTGGACCGCAGGCCGGAGGAGTTTGAATCGATCACCCTTCAGCAGGCCCTAAAACATCCCACCTGGGAGATGGGACCCAAAATCACCATCGATTCGGCCACCCTGATGAACAAAGGGCTGGAGGTGATCGAGGCCCACTGGCTCTTCGGCCTGCCCATATCTCAGATCGAGGTGATCGTACACCCGCAGTCGGTCATCCACTCACTGGTGGAGTTCGTCGACGGCTCAATCATCGCTCAAATGGGACCGCCGGACATGCGGTTGCCGATTCAGTGTGCCCTCACCTTCCCGGAGAGGGTGGGCTCTCCTCATCCTCGAATGGACTTTGCGCAAGTGAAAAGGTTGACCTTCCAAAATCCCGACTTAGAGAGGTTCCCGTGCCTCGCTCTGGCATACCGGGCAGCCCAGATCGGGGGCACCATGCCGGCAGTGCTCAACAGCGCCAACGAGGTGGCCGTGCAGGCCTTTCTGGACGACCGCATCCCCTTCCCAAGGATCGCCTCCATCATCGAAGATGCCATGAACAGACACGAAAGGGTCGACCGCCCCTCCCTGGAAGAGATTTTGAAGGCCGACCAATGGGCCCGGAGGCTGGTTTCAGAGCAGCTCAGTTCCAAAAATTCAATTGAAAATGAGCAACGGGAAATGAGCAATGCAAAATGAAAGACCGAAAGGACCTGGACATGTTCTGGCGGAGCCAATGGCTCGGCTCGCACTTTTAAGATGCTAATTGCTAATTGATGATTGCCAATTGCTAATTGATCATTGATCATTGCTAATTTACGATTGCTAAAGGAAGTGCTGTCCCATGTTGACTACGGTTTTTGCCACGATCTTTGTTTTAGGTGTCCTCATCTTCGTCCATGAGTTGGGCCACTTTCTGGCCGCCAAGAAGATCGGCATCCGTGTGGAACGGTTCTCTCTGGGCTTTCCGCCTAAAATGGTCGGAAAAAAGATCGGCGACACAGAGTACTGCGTGTCGTGGATCCCCTTGGGTGGCTACGTGAAGATGGCCGGTGAACACCCGAACAAGGAGGAGCTTACCGGGGCCCGGTGGGAGTTCCAGTCCCGAAAGGTGTGGGAGCGAATGGTGGTCGTCTTCTCTGGACCGGCGATGAACTTCGTGACGGCTGTCCTCATCTTTTGGGGGATGATCTCCATTGGCGGGCTGGTATCGTTGAAGACGACACAGATTGGCCAGATCGAAGAGAAGTCCCTGGCGGCTCGGGTCGGCCTTCAAGTGGGGGACCGGGTCCTCTCTGTGGCAGGATCGCCTGTGGAGGAGTGGACCGATATTTACAGTACTATCGAGAAATTCCGGGGGCCCACTGTGAGCATTGAGGTCGATCGGCAGGGAGAAGTGCACAGGTTCACCCTGTCCCGGGGGGAGATTGAAGAGACTGGCGACTATACATTGGGTCTATCCCCGCTTATTGGCACAGAGGTGGGCAGCGTTAAAAAGAATAAGCCGGCCTACAGGAGCGGGATGAGAGCCGGAGACACTGTCGTGGCCGTCGATGGCCATCCGGTCCTGAGGTGGGAAGAGATGGCCAAACTCATTCACGCCAAGCCAGGAGTGCCAATTTCGGTCAAATGGGTCCGGGGAGGTCAAACCTTCGAAGCTGAGATCACCCCGGAAAAGCGAAAGGGGGTGAATGTCCAGGGGCAGTTGGAGGAGATCGGACTGATCGGCATCGGACCGAAGGTCGAGCGAAAATGGGTGGGGATCTTCTCGTCGCTGTGGCTCGGCTTCCGACAGACGCTGTACGTGACGGAGTTGACCGTAATCTTCGTCAAAAAGCTGATCCTCCATCAGGTTTCGGCGAAGCTTCTCGGTGGCCCGGTCAGCATCGCCCGGATGGCCGGTGAGACGGCCCGTTCGGGATTGATGGACCTCTTCGGCCTGATGGCTCTTCTGAGTGTCAATCTGGCCCTGCTCAACATCCTGCCCATTCCCATCCTCGACGGCGGCCACGTCCTTTTCCTCATCCTTGAGGGGGTGACCCGAAAGCCCCTCAACCCCAAACAGCGGGGCATCCTCCAGCAGATCGGTCTGGCCTTTCTGATCCTTCTTATGGTTTATGTGACGTACAACGATATTCTGAAGCTCTTCCAGTGAGAACTTCTTGACTTCTGACCACAAGAATTCAGAGATGAAACTTTTTGAGACGAAAGCGACTCTTTTCAAATAGAGCAGACAACTGTCTTGTGTTGTGTCTCCTGCGTTGTGCGTTCAGCCCGCTTGGCAGCAGGCGGGCGGGCTTCGTCACCGTCACCCTCATCCCGAGCTTCACTCGGGACCGGCAAAGACGGGACACCAAAAGTGTTTTGTCAAAAATGCAAAGATTTGGTGGCTAATACTATTGAGATCTGAGAGTCTTACTGTATGAAGGAGGACTGAGGATGAAGAATCGAATGGATGTGCTGGTCGGTCTTTTGATAGGGCTGTCCGTGTTGATTCTGCCCGGATTGGGTTTCCCCCAATATTTTGGGAAGAACAAAATCCAGTACACGCAGTTCGATTGGTCTTACATTAAGACCGAGCATTTCGATATCTACTTCTATGAGGGCGGTGAACTACTGCTGGAGTTTGCCGCTCAGGCTGCCGAAGATGCTTATCGGAGCCTTCGGGCCGACTTAAACTACGATTTGAAAAACAGGGTCCCGATCATCATTTACAACTCCCATCACGATTTTGAGCAGACAAATGTGATCACCCAACTGATTGAGGAGAGCGTCGGTGGATTTACGGAATATTTTAAGAATCGGGTGGTCGTTCCCTTCGAGGGGTCCTACAGTGGTTTCCGGCACGTCCTTCATCACGAATTGAGCCATGCGGTGACCTTCGATATGATTTACGGTGGGGTGCTGGAATCGTTAGCCAGTCGCCAGTACATCTTCCAGCTCCCCCTGTGGATGACCGAAGGGTTGGCGGAGTTCGAGTCGGTGGGGTGGGATGTACAATCGGACATGTACATGCGGGATGCGACCATTCACGGATACATCCCACCTTTAGAGAACGGCCTTTCGGGGTTTTTGGCTTATAAAGGTGGTCAGTCCATCTTGAGGTATATTGCCAATCGGTACAGCGGCCGGAAGATCGGTGAGATCATGTCCAAGATCAGATTGGAGCGGAACCTGGACAAGGCGCTCAAATCGGCCCTCGGGGTGGACGTGGAGGAGCTGGGGCGCATCTGGATGCGCCAGTTGAAGAAGGAATATTGGCCCGAAGTGGCCCAGCGGGACGAACCCAGAGACTTTGCCAAAGGGCTCACCGATCACCGCAAAGACAGATCCTTCTTCAACCGCAGCCCGGCCCTCTCTCCAAAGGGGGACGAAATTGTCTTCATCTCCGACAGGACCGATTACGCCGATATCTATTTGATGTCGGCCATCGACGGCAAGATCTTCAGCCGTCTGGTCAAGGGCGAGCGGAGCAGCGGTTTCGAAGAGCTCCATATTCTGAACGCCAGTCTCAGTTGGTCACCGGACGGTGAGCGCATCGTTTTTACTGCAAAGAGCGGCCACCGGGATGCTCTGTACATTGTCAACGTCGACCGGGCCTCGGTGGAGCAGAAATACGTCCTTGAGCTGGACGGGATGTTTTCACCGTCCTGGTCCCCGCAAGGTGATAAGATCGCTTTTGTCGGCCTCAAAGACGGCATGTCTGATGTGTACACCTTCGATCTGAAAACCGAGTCCCTGGTTCGATTGATGTCCGACCGTTATGAGGACATCGACCCGAAATGGTCGCCTGACGGGCGTAAGATCGCCTTCGCCTCGGACAGAAATAGCCTCCCCAGGGATCGGTCCGACACAACAGGGTTTGCCTACGGCCAGTATGACATCTACACCATGAACGGTGACGGCAGCAGCATCGCCCGCATCACCGATCATCCGGCGGCCGATATATCTCCGGCCTGGTCCCCGGACGGACGCAAACTGGTCTACTGTTCGGACAGGACCGGCAGCTCCAATCTCTATATTGTCGATCTGGACAGCTCTGTCACCTTTCCCATCACCAATGTGGTGGGCGGCTGTTTCTCGCCCGACTGGTCGTCCGATGGGAAAAAGATCATTTTCACCAGCTTCTACCGGGGTGGGTGGGACATCTTCGTCATGAAGGATCCCCTCGGCCATCGCAAAGATCCGGAGTCCATCCCCCTAACACCTTTCGCCGCAGGCGAAAAGCCAGCCCTGGCTCTGGCTAAAACTGATAGTCTGGTTCAGAGTGAGAGGAGAGAGGAGATCGATTTTTCCCACTACGTGTTCAGACCGGATGCGGAGAAGAAACGTTCGGTCGCCACCGGGGTGGACACCTCCACTGGGGTGGACACCTCCACCGGGGCGGACACCTCCACCGGGGTGGACACCTCCACCGGGGCGGAGGAGGTCAGTTTTCGCTTGCCGAATGGGGACTATCGGGTGTACAAGTATAAGCTCAAGTTTACACCGGACATCATCACCGGTTCGGTGGGGTACAACACCTATTGGGGCTTCAGCGGGCAGACGCTCATCGCCCTGAGCGACATTATGGGCAACCACCGATTCTTTATCTACACGGACCTCTTTTATTCGCTCCAGAACAGCAACTTTCAGTTGGTCTATTTTTACCTTCCGAGGCGCATCGACTATGGGGCCGGGATCTTCCATTATCGCAACTATTATTTTATCTCTCAGAGCGACTTATGGTTTTCCGATAGAACCTATGGGGCTACCGTGCTCGCATCCTATCCTCTCAGTAAATTTAGCCGGGTTGACATGGATCTCCTGTACATAGGACTTCAACGCGAACTTTTACAGTTCGATGAGTTCCGCCTTGCTTGGGGCATCCGTGAGGGGGAGGGAATTAATGTTCTCAGTTCCAGTCTCTCCTTGATTAACGATACAGTAATATGGGGACACACCGGCCCGGTTAACGGATCGCGGTCCCGGGTCAGCGTGCAGTATGTTCCAGACATTGGCATCAGTTCCATGTCCTTCCTTACAGCGATGGGCGACTATAGGAAGTATGTACGCATCCAGAAGAGATACAACTTCGTCCTCCGTTTGGCCGGCGGATTTAGCGATGGCCTCGATCCGCGGGTCTTCTTTCTGGGGGGCATGACAAATTGGGCGTGGCCGGAATATGCACGGACGGATGTATTTGAGGATAAGGCTTACTATTTTGCCGTCTTCCAGACCCCACTGCGCGGGTATCGATATTACGAGATATCCGGAACCAAATTTGCGTTGGCCAACTTAGAGTTTCGTTTCCCACTCATCCAGAGGCTCGTTCTGGGCTGGCCTCTTCCCCTCTCCTTCGGGGAAGTTCGAGGGACCTTCTTTTTTGACATCGGTGGGGCCTGGAACAACAACAGGACTTTCAAACCCTTCGGTCGTCGCAGCGGAATGCCGAGGTTGCAGGATTTGAATGCCGGCTACGGTATCGGAGCCCGCATGGGACTGCTCTTCGCCATCCTCAGATTTGACATTGCCTGGAGAACGGACCTGACAAAAAGTGGCAGCCCAGGTGATCCGATCTACTACCTCTCACTGGGATCGGAGTTTTGAGATCCCCATGTCACGTCTCTGAGAATTTCAAGTTACGTCATTCGATTACGGTGACGAAGCCCGTTTCGTTGAACGGTTACGGTTACCCCGCTCGGGTGGGAGTTGCATCTGTCTGCGTGCGAACACGCACAGGCAGGCTCCCACCCGCACTGGTTCCAGCATTCCGGGTTTGGGGTACTCGTATAGATTGCCTCCCCCGGATCAAGTCCGGGGTCGCAAGGACAGCAAAATACGAATTCAGGTAAAGTCTAAATAGATCTGTATTATTACATCGTAAAAGTTTGCTTTTTTGGCAAGCTTTTTTCATCTGCCGCCATTGCAATTGCCAGGAGAAGCCCGGGGTGAGGGTGACGGTGACGGTCACGAAGCCCGCCCGCCTGCTGCGAAGCGGGCAGGTATCGGTTACGGTACGTGTAAATCTGTGTCCTATTAAGTTGTTCTACGGGCTAAACCCCGCAGCAACCGCAAGGGTTCATGCGCTGCTCGCTGCTTTCGTTTTGGATTCTGTGCTATTGTGCTATAAGGATTTGTGGTCCAGGTATGTGAGCAACAAGTCGGTCAATTCCTTGGAGGTCGACTTGGGATAGGGGAAGGTGATAGAATAGGAGGCGTCCGGGGAGTCTACGTTCAGCGTGCGCAGGCTCTGGCCTTTTTTCGTACTCGGGCTGCCCCGCGAGCATCTTTTTATCTCGTGGTAGGGCAGGAAGACCCGCTGTCCTTTGAAGTCGAGGATGAGATGTTCGTTAGTGAGGACGATCGTGCCTCTACCGGAGATCGCTTTCCCCTTCCGGGGGACCATCCCAATTCTCGGCCCGGGTTTGAGGAAGCGGCCCCGGAGCACGGCCAAAAGGACCCTGTTGCTGGGGGGCAGGCCATAGTGTGTTGCAGCCCAGGCCCGGTTTTGGGCGTAGTCCCGGCTTATAGTCTTGAGACTGCGCAACTTGGCTGAGAGATCCTGCTCTCTGCGAATCCCCTCTTTGGCCATGTCGCAGCCGCATCTCTTGCAGACGGCCACTCTGATCCAGTTTTGTGTCTCGCACCGGGGACATTTGACGACTACCGGCCGGTGGCATTCAGGACAGATCTTCACCCTCTCCCTGACCGCCGCCTGGCAGTGGGGACAGGGGAGCATAGGGACATACTCCGACTCACGCGGCTGCTCTGTCTTCTCCTTTCCTTTTTCTAAGAAATGGAAGTAGTGAAACCCTTCCCCGGCTCCCTCCAGGTCCTTGCAAGCCAGAGAGACCTGAGCGAAATCGATCCGCTTGACGCCGTGGCTGTGGCCGATGACCAGACACAGGTCGGCTACGGAGCAGATGACCCGGGGGACGCCTTTTGAAAATTTGTAGATGGTCTCGTAAGCGAAATCGGTAAAAATCTCGTCACCGACGCGCCCGGCCCGAGACAGCCGATACCGGATCAGTTCTTTCGTCTCATTGAGATTCAGATTCTTGAGGAAAAACCGCACGGGCAGCCGCTGCCAGAACTCCGGCATATTCCGGACAAGACCCTCCAAGGGCTTCTGCCCTGAGAAGAT
>JBHIER010000079.1:0-10196 GCA_046760705.1 bacterium | reverse complement strand
ACATTCACCTCGCCATCCTCATTGACATCGCCTTTCTGAGGAACGTACCGAAACCACTTGATGACATTGTCCATGATGGAGGCCCGTCTTTTAGCGTGGTCCGTCCCAAAATCACCGACGCCTTCGTAGCCGAAAGCGAAGTAGACCATCCTGTATTCGGCGGCGTATTTAATGCCAGCCGTGGTACCGGAGGGATGATACGTGAAGACACTGCTGGCTCCCGAAAGCGGCTCAATGATGCTGGGTGAATCCTGATTATCTGCACCGCCAGCAGCCAGACTCAGATATGAGACATCGTCGGAGATGGGATCACCACTTACCCCGGACAAAATATTATCAGGCGACACATCACTCACATATTCCGCGTGGAGGTAATCCCGATAGAAGCCCGCATCTTCAGCCGAACCGGTCTCCACCAGATCGTAGCCCATATCCTGCCCTGTGACGAACAGGTGGCCACCGCCGTCAAGGTACTGCTTGAGGGCCGTCTGTTCCTCAGAGGTGAGCGTCGATGTCCTCTCATCGCCGGTCAACCAGACCACGGCTTCATAATAGAAGAGTGTCTCCGATGGGACCCCTTTGGTCGCAACCTCCCACAGGTCGAAGGGGTAGGAGAGAAAAAGCCCATCTGTGTAATACTCTTCATACTCCTCCCCTAAGTCATCATCAACCACCAGGATGGTGGCCGGGCCGATGGTGATATAGATGCTATCGCTCATACTGTATCCGCCATCAGCCGTGATGGACATCACAAAAAGAACCACTTTGCTCTTGGCCTCGGCATCGACTTCGAAGACGATGGGATCATCCCCGTTCGAGGCTGTTTGACCGTAACCCAGACTTCCAAACTCCGCTGTCCCGTCGACGATGTCAACATCCGGATCCTGAGTCGATATGGAGGCTGCAAGGCCTGTGGCTTCCATCCCGGTGTTGAGCAACATCACCACAAGATCGACTTGTTCTCCCGGGTCGGGTACACCGTTAGTGTTGCCGGTTTCATCGTTAATGGAATAGTCTGTGCATGAAACGAGAGGGGTGGTGATGTGTGTCACCTCTTTCAAGATCCAGTTGTCTCTGTCGAGGAGTACCTCGGTGGGCAAACCATCAACAGTAATGTTGATGGACTGATATGCCTGATCAATGACGACCGTATCGGTCATCTCCCCACCGTCTCTGACAACAGTAACCTAACCCCTCACCGCCTCTTCATAGCGAAGCTTCGCCTCAAACCGACGAGGTATAAATCCGAAATTCGAATATCGAAATCCGAAACAACTTCCAATGACCAAAATCCCAGTGGACAATGATTGTTCTTTTCATGTTCTCAGGCCTTCTTTATACGGGTAAAGGATCCCATTTTCCGATTGTTAAGTCAAGATTTACTCCGGCTTTTCAGCAGCGAGAAGATGCATTTGTCTTCCGCGGCCATAAAGCAATCATAAAATAGGCTGAAAAATCAAGATTGTCAAACTAAAATTGAGGGTGGCAAGAAATGCACAGGGAAGGGCGATTCCCAACAAGTCTGAACTGTATTTCTCTCATGGATCCTTCCTCCCATTGAGGATCTTACTGCAAGAGAAGCAGAACCTGTCGGATTTCAGATCGATGTTTTCGACGTACGTGGATGCGCTCATAACACAGCTATCATCCCGGCAGTGGAGGAGACCGAAGGTGTGGCCGAGCTCATGGATGGCCTCCTTCTCCAATCGCTCTTGAAGCAATCTCTCATCTTTAGGCAGCCCATAGAATTGATTCTTCAGCCGGTGGATCGAGACGACTGCGGCCGGACCGTTGAGTTGAGCCTCGCCGAATACGAAAGTGAGCACAGGGACGAACAGATCGAGATCGGCTACTCCCAAAATTCGAAGGGTGTCTTTAGGTTGTGTCGCAATCAATTCAGCCAAAAGAGCTGAGGAGTTGTATTGATTTCGGGAGGAGTCGTAACCGGAGGAGGGATCGATCGAAAAAGCGCCAATCTTCGTCTCTATATGAAAGGTATTCAAAATTCTTTCCCGAAGAGGCGGAAGCAGCAAATCCTTTGACAATTTGATAGGGACCACATATAGGGAAGACATAAATGATTTGGTGGTTTGTCTCGCTATTTCTGTAAGTCGTATTTTTTTATCTTGTTGTACAGGGTCACTCGATCGATCTTGAGGATCTCAGCCGAACGGGAGATGTTCCAACCCATACGCTCCAGTACGTTTAAGATATGAGTTTTCTCAACCTCCTCTAAGGAATCAGCCGCAGGGACCGCCTTCTTGCTGCTCAGTTGAAACGGCAGATCCGTGGGGTTGATGCGAGGCGGTTTGCCAACCACCATGGCCCGTTCGATGGCGTTTTCCAGCTCCCTTACGTTTCCCGGCCAATCGTATCGGACAAGCAAATCCATGGCCTCCGGGGAGATCTCCGCGATCTGCTTGTTCATGGCCAGGGCATATTTTTTAACAAAATGCTGAGCCAGGAGCGGGATGTCCGATTGCCGTTCCCGCAGGGGAGGCAGATGAATAGCGAAAACGTTGATGCGATAGTAGAGATCCTCACGAAAGGTACCCTCTTCGACCATCTTTTCCAGGTTCTGGTTGGTGGCACAGACGACCCGAAAATCGACAGTGATCTCCTGACTTCCTCCCAACCTGGTGAATTTCTTCGTCTCCAGCACCCTGAGCAGATCCATCTGGGTTTTCATACCGATGTTGGAGATTTCGTCCAAGAAGAGCGTGCCTCCGTCAGCCATTTCCAACTTCCCCTTTCTTCTGTATTGGGCCCCAGTGAAGGCCCCTTTCTCGTGGCCGAAAATTTCACTCTCCAATATCCCCTCAGGCAGTGCCCCGCAGTTGACGGGAATGATGGGGAAGTAGCGCCGCGGGCTGTTGCTGTGAATGGCCCGGGCCACCAGCTCCTTGCCCGTGCCGCTCTCACCGTGAATGACCACCGTAGCGTCGGACTGGGCCACCGTGTGTACCAGCTCAAAGACCCGCTTCATTGAAAGGCTTTCGCCGACGATCCCATCAAATTTCGACAGCTCGTCGATCTTCTGGCGGAGCTGAATATTCTCCGTCGTCAGTTTCCGCTGGGCAACGGCATTGCGGATGAGATGGCTCATGTCATCCGGATCAAAAGGCTTGGTCACATAGTCGAAGGCCCCTTCCTTCAATGCCTGAACAGCCGTGTCCACCGCCGCATAGGCGGTGATCATGATGACGATGATGTTTGCGTCTATCTCCTTGATCCTCTTCTGTAGTTCCATCCCGTCCATGCCAGGCATTTTTATATCTAAGAGCACGATATCCCAGGAGCTCTGGTGTAACTTTTTGAGGGCCGCCTTGGCATCTTCGGCCGTGTCGACCCGATAGCCGTCCTCTCTGAACCAGTTGTACAGAGATTCCCTCACCACGAGCTCATCATCCACCACCAGGATTCCAACGTCTCTGTTCTCCATAGCTACTTTAACTCCTTAACCAACAGGCTCTTGTTCTGGTTGAAGTCGTTCAGAGCCTTTCTCGGGCCTTTCTCTGGGCAGGGAGATAGTGAAGGTGGTTCCCTGATCGACTTTGGATTTGACATCGATGGAGCCGCCGTGGCGTTGAATGATGCCGTAAACCACCGACAGCCCCAATCCGACGCGCTTTTCGTCCCTTTTTGTGGAGAAAAACGGGTCGAAGATGTTCGGTCTCACCTCTTCAGGGATCCCGTGCCCGGTGTCCGTAATGAAAATGTGAACAGTGTCATCTCCGTCAGCGGAACTCGTTTTCACCTTCAGCGTGCCGCCTTTAGACATGGCCTCCACACCGTTGACAAAAAGGGCGATGAAGGCCTGCTGCAATTGATTGGCATCACAGAAGATAACATCGTCATCCGGGCTCAGCTCTTTCTCCAACGTTACCCCTTGAATTTCAAGATGATGATTGACCAGTTGAAGGCTTTTATCGACAATAGCATTGAGACTCTCGCGGCGGAAATCGCCTCCGGTCTTCTTGGAAAAAAGGAGTAAATTCTTGACAATATCACCGCACCGCCCTGTTTCACTCTTGATGAAGGTCAGGTACTTCTCCATCGACTCCTCTTCCTCATGAGACAACCGATCCTTTTTTAGCATTTTCAGGACCAGCTTTGTGTAAGTGAGTATTCCGGCCAGAGGGTTGCTGATCTCATGGGCCACGGTGGCGGAAAGCTTTCCGATGGAGGCCATTTTTTCCATCTGAATTATGTGGGCCTGCGTCTTCTCCAACTCCGCCGTCTTCTCTTTCACCTTAAGCTCCAGCGTCGAGGACCACCGCGTGATCTCGTCCCGGGCTTTCTTGATATCGCGCGTCATGAGATTGAAGGACTGAGCGAGGCTGCCGATCTCATCGCGGGATCGGAGGTCTATGGAGTAATTGAGATTGCCGCTGGCGATCTCCCGAGTCCCGAAAATGAGTTTCTTTACCGGGATGTGGACCATAATAACGATGAACCCGGCCGAAAGTATGCCTATCAATAGGGTCAGCACAACAGCATAGGAGATCATGTCCCTTCTGCTTTTGGCGATCCGTTCATCTATCTGCTGCAGAGACATCTTCACGTCCAGAACACCAAGAACAGTTTGCGCTGGCTGATGGGCATGACATTCTGCTTTGTAACATCCCGGTTCGTTCATTATGGGGTTGATCACGCCCAGGACGCGATGGCCTTGGAGTGAGGAGAAGATACGAGACCGCTTTTTTATCGGAAGGGCCTCGAGCGGCTGTTCTTGGACATGGCAGATGTAACAGGCCTCGGCCTGCAGATCGACAGAGGTCCCGGCTTCTCCAGGTAAGGTGGAGAACATAATCTCGCCTTTTTTGTTATAAATCCTGATTCCGTCAATACCAGGCTCATTCCCGATGGTCTGAATAGTGTGATACAGATCTTCCCGGCGATTCAATAACATACTATAATGGGTCGATCTCTTAATCACATCACTGAGTCGGTTGGCGGACAGGAGCACATTCTCCATGAGGTGGGAGGTGTGAGCGCGGATATTAATGTAGGTATAAAGGCTGAAAAAGATGACCATCACCGCCAATATCAGAAGAAAAAGCCGAAAACTGAGCAGTCTCGTAAATTTCATGGGCCCTTTTATACCTGTCTCAGCAAATTTCAAAATCAATCAGTATCATTTTGAATATACAGAGAATAAAACTGAATTGCAACACATTTTTATTGCATTGTTCAACAAAAATGAACCCCTCATGCCCAATAATTTCTCGATGAGGGGATTTCTCCGTCAAAAGACCACAACGATGTCAGATGCCGGGGCGGACCGATCACCTCTCACGGGGGAAAGAACATACTTCCTCCGTCGCAAAGTATCGGCCTCGGGTCCGCCCAATTTTCTCCTGAAGGGGTTTGTTTTGACGGCGCTCGGGAGTAACGAACGCCGTCGATAGAAACTTATAGACCGCACCCTATCGAAGACAGCCCCTTCTGGGATAGGGAAGCCTTGAGACGCTGCCCTCTCTTAGGGTGCGATCTGGAACTGAAGCTGGATCACGTCGTTTTTGATCTTCTCTGTTGAACCCCAGTCGTTCTGCTCGAGCTTCATGATGGAGTTGAGATAGATCATGGCGTTGTAGCTCTCGATGTAGTGGTTAACACCGAGGGTGACCCAGGTCCAGGCGTTGTCATCCACGCCGGTGTTCGGGTCGAAGTAATCGAAACGGCCCAGAATCCCAAACTCCGGATTTACCTTATACTCGACATGACCATAAAACCCCATGCTCTTGTGATCCTCGGTGACCAATTCCGAGTCCACCAAGTGCGTGTACCCATCCTCGTCAGACCCCATGACAAATTCGGCGTTGACCGTCGCCTGCTCGTGCTTCAAAGTACCGAAGAACCCAAATCTGTTATACGCCAGGTCTGCATCTTCCGCCAGCAGGAGGTTACCTAACCAGGCGTATCCGCCAACTTTTATTTTGGCAAAATCCGTCTGAGGTTTGAATCCGGCCCGCAGGAGGACGTCCTTGGCGTCATCGTTGTCATTCATGTTGTTCGTCGGCCCGTTAAAGATGCCCACGTTGAAATCGACGTAGTCGGTCTTGGTCGCGGTCTGAATACCTGACTGACGCCACATGGCGTAGTTATATCCGCTATTGATGATGAAGAGTGGGTAGTTGATCATGTCCAGCTTTGACGTCGGAGCCGGCATGTAGAGGCTGAAATTTGGGAGAAACCGACCCACGGTGATGCTCGTCTTGGGAATGCAACCGAGAAAGATCATCTTGTAGTCAAGAATGTAAGGGGTAGTCACTGCAGAGCCTTCAACTAAACTCGTACTAAGTGTATCTCCCTCGAAACCTGTTGCAAAGCTCCCAATTTTCTGTTTGGCCTCGGTCTGGACGAAGTATTTTACCTTGTCAGGAACGATCGTTCCCCAAAAGAGCAACCTGGCTCTGTTCAGGGTGAACTGGGCGTTCACATTTCCCTCGTCGTCGGCTAAACTATAATCGAAACCTGCCTGCAAAATCGCCCCGATCTTGAGATCGCCTTTTCCCACCTTCACCTCGGCTAACTGAGCAGAGGTTGTGTTGGCGACGAGAAACGCAGCCATCAGAGCAACAATACATAAGACCATTAGCTTTTTCATCTTTCTTCCCTCCTTTATAAACAATCCGATTGAACTTCTGTATGTCCCCTTCCTCCCTTCCCAACAGCACGTTGGAACACGCATTCCGATTACATCATAGGTACCTCCTTTCTCTTCCTCTCATACCTTTCTCCATCTTACTTGTCCTATCTCACATATCCCTGCTCCTTAAGTTCATTGAGGAGGGCTTTCGCCCCGTTAAGACTGACGAATATGAGCTGTGAACTGATGGTGGCAGATGTCACAGCATCGACTTTGGGGATTAAAATCAAAGGCCCCTAAGAGCGAGCTGCCCTGGAGCCGATCTCTCATTTTCTTCACGTCTTCGTCACTCCATTCCACATTGCCTCTCTTGGTGAGGTACACGGGATCGAAGCGAAGGACAGCCCCCTCTTCATCAAATACGTATATGAAGTGGATGTCGTGGCAGACATCGCAGAAGGATGCTCGAGAGACTATCTTCGCAAATCGCTTTTCCTGACGTCCTTCAGTATCGATAGTTCCCACATAAACAGGTGCGGTCTCAGGAAGGTTGACCTTTTTCACTTTCAATACGCTCCCCCCAGGGGCCTCCATCGACTTTGTTACTTTATCGATCAACTCCTCATCGGACAAGGCGGGTCTGATCTCCTCCCGGATCCGGATCGGCACTTCGGAGGGACGTCTCAGAGTGAGCAGACTCACGTCGTATTGCAGGACGGCCCGAATCTCCTCGACAAAACCTTTGTCGGAGTAAATGACCCCACGATGGGCACTGGCCACGATCGGTCCTCCCTTTCTATCCTTTCTGAGCAGCACCGTGAAAGGGGTCTTGGGGCTGCCCACCGCATCGTACGCCTCATTTCACCTTTTCTCGAAGGGCTGAATCGGCCTCGATGGCCCGATGGACGAGAGTGAAAACCGGTGCTTGCACCTGGCAGGGGAAACAGTACTTATTCAAAAACTCCACCACCACCAGCTCCACCCCAATCTCTTTCAGGGAGAAGGTCTCCTCATCGCCGAGGCCGATATATGCCCGTTCCTGGTCGTTCAGAACGTTGGGAAAGGAGAGTTCTGGAAAAGGGTCACCCAGCCTGAGAATTCGGGGCCGATCCTGACAAGGGGCGGCTGCAGCTCAGGCCGCAGTGACCAGGACCACAACCGCTCCAATTCCTCGAAGCCAGATTGATAGACTTCTCCGTCTTCCTCTCCTCAAGCCCTGACTCCCGCGTCAACACTCTCTATGGTGTGTCTACCTCCTCCAGCTCTCGCTTCATCCCCTCCTCACGCCTCTTGAACAGCATGCCCAGAAGTCCGGCCGTCACCCACACTGGAGCCATGGGTGAAAAGACCCGTCTCAGACCGAATTTCATGGAGGGAATTCCCCGCAGCAGTCCCATCTCGAACTGATCCTCGGCCTCGTGCAGCAGGTAGATCCAGCGCACATCCTCGGCATCCATCAACTCCGCATTCGGATAGTCAGCTTTCAGCTCCTTCAGCCTGGCGCGAGCCAGGTTCAGGATCTTGTCCCGGTCGCCGAAGGTGAGGGTCCCAGTGGGGCAAGCCTTGACACAGGCTGGAGTTAAACCGTTAGCAACCCGATCGTTGCAGAAGGTACATTTCACCCATAGGGACTTGACCGCGTTCCAGCGGGGAATATCGAACGGGCAGCTCTCCTGGAGGTTGAACTCCTTCAACTGCTTCGTCTTGTCGGTATAAATGACAGCCCCGTTGTCATCCACGACGATGGCCCCGGGAACCTCGTCATCGGCGGCCATTTTGCACGGAGGGTCGACACAGTGGCGACACTGGTCCTTGAAAAAATTCCACTTCACATCGCCGCCTTGGAAGACCTCCTTGAAACGGACCACGGTGTAGGTCGTTCCCGAAAGGTCGGGCGGGTTCTGATAGGTGCCGCGGTTCTTCGTCTTCTCTGCCGGCAGCTCGTTCCACTGCTTGCACGCCACCTGGCACCCTCTGCACCCGATGCATTTGGAGACATCGATCAAAACAGATTTTCCAGCCACTCTGTCACACCCCCTTTCTCACATTGACCAGAAAGGCCTTCGATTCCTGGATCATGGTGTTGGCATCACCGATATTAGGAACCAACACGTTGGCGCTGTCGCCTGTGGCCAATCCCATAAAGCCGTAGCACCAGGGCAGGCCCACTTCGTGGACAATGGTGTCGCCGATCTTGAAGGGCTTGAACCGGTCGGTGACGATGGCCACGGCCTTCACCTTGCCCCGGGCCGATTCCACGGTGCACCATTCACCGTTCTTAATTTGCAGCTCCTCACCTAACTCCTTGCTCATCTCTACAAACATCTCCGGCTGCAGCTCGGCCAGCCACGGCTGCTGACGGGTCATGGCGCCGGTCTGCCAGTGTTCGGAGACGCGGTAGGTGGTGGCCACGATGGGATACTTCGGATCGCACACCGCGGCGTATTTGTCCATATCTGAGCCCAAAAGATCCCAGCGCTTCGAGGTTGGGTTGAGCTGGACGCTGGACATCAGGTTTTTGGTGGGGCATTCCAACGGCTCGTAGTGCTCCGGAAACGGGCCGTCGGCGCGACCCATGCCGAAGATCCGGGCGTGCCCCTCAGGCTTCATGATGAAGGGGTAGCGGGTCTTGGCCTCCTCTGCCATTGGCGGCCAGCCGCCGTCAGGCACGTCGCCGACCCACTTTTCGCCGGTCCAGCGGATTACCGGATGCTCGGGATCCCAGGGCTGACCATCCTTGTCCACCGAGGCTCGATTGTAGATGATCCGCCGGTTGACCGGCCAGCACCAGGCCCACTCGGAGTAGAGACCGACGCCGGATTTATCCTCGGGGCTGCGACGCGCCGCCATATTTCCCTTCTCGGTGTAGCTGGCGCAATAGAGCCAGTTGCCCGAGGAGGTGCTGCCGTCATCCTTCAGCTTGACAAAGGAAGGCAGGAGTTTTCCTGTCTTCAAGTCGTACCCGTTGATCTCCTTGGCTACGGCGTGAATGTCCACCTGGCCACCTTTGGCGTAATCCCATTTCAGTTTGGTGATGGGATCGGGAAATGCGCCCCCCTCCTTTTCATACAATCGCTTCAGCCTCACGTAGAGCTCGTGAATGATCTCGCTATCCGGCTTGGCCTCACCCGGGGGATCGACCGCCCTGTAGCGCCACTGGCTCCAGCGGCCGCTGTTGGTGATGGACCCCTCCTTCTCCATGGAAGCCGCACAGGGGAGCAGAAAGACCTCGGTTTTGATCTTCTTGGGATCGGCCCCCGGCCGCTTCCAGAAGGCCCCGGTCTCCGTCTCCCAGAGGTTGACGTTGACCATCCAGTCCAGCTTCCCCAACGCCTCCCGGGTCATGTTCGCATTCGGTCCGCTGACGGCCGGATTCTGGCCCCAGGCGAAGAACCCTTTGATCTTTCCACCGTACATGGCCTCGAAGAGCGAAATCCAGGAGTAGTTCTCCCCATCGTCCAGTTTCGGCAGGTACTGATAGCCAAACTCATTATCCGGTTGCGCGTTGTCGCCGTAGAAGGACTTCAGCAAGCTCACTGAGTACTTGGCGTAGTTGCCCCACCAGTTGGCGCTCATGGGATCGTTCGTCTTGGGAGTATATTTT
>JBHIER010000078.1:0-10208 GCA_046760705.1 bacterium | reverse complement strand
TGAGCCGGCCGCAACAAAGAGAGGCCGTTGGGCTTAAGCCCAACGGCCTCTCTCAAACTGGTCCTAATACTCCTGTCTCATTTGGCACCGGAGTGACATCGTTGCAGTGGCCAATAATTAATCTATCTTGGTCACCCTCCCCACTTCGCCTTCGTTCCCCTCGACCTGGAATTTTACGGGCAAGAACTGTTCCACCACCCATATACAGGTCAGCAGATGTTGAGTAATTCGAGAGGTGGTAAAAGAGGACGGCCCTTTGGCTAAGGCCATGTAGATGACGAGTTGATCGGCCAAGTGTTCATCGATGGCCGATCCGGTATCCATAAATTCGAGAAACTGACGGACCGTACTCTCGGCCACCTCCTCTGCCGGTCGACCCCGCCGACCCAGGGTATTGAATCCGACCCAACTCTCCTCGAACTCAATCCAGAGGAAGAAGATGGTCCCGGCGCAGGAGGCAGGGGCATCGAGCATTTTGATGTGAGAGTCGTATCCTGCCTCCCGAAGGAGCAGATCGGCGCGACGTCTCTGCCGTTTCGGGACGGTCATGGGGAGTTTCGAGGAGACAGACAGCCCTCTGATCGCCTTCGGATCACCCCGCCGATCCAGATGGATAGGGGTGAGCTCTTGAAGCGGCTCTACATCGACGGTCACCTCCCCCTTCCCCTTGGGGTACCATCCCCAACGGTCGAGAGACAGATTCACATTGGCCCCCATCCTTCTTAGGGTAGGCAGGAAGACGTGCATAATATAGTGAGCCGGGGGGCTCCACTCCACGTGCGTCCCCCCGCGGATGGTTACGTGTGACTTCTCCGACCCGAAAAGGAGCGCGGGCAGAAGGGCCTGCAGGATCAGGGTCACCGAGCCGGCGCTCGATTTGACGTCGCCCACATTGAAGGAGAACACGCCGGAGCGGTGCGTCCTCGGCTCGAATACGAGCTCCATCGAATTGACCTTCGCCCCTTCGACTACGGCGTCCGTGATGGCTGTTAGGGCCTGAACACAGGTGACATGCTGCGGTTTCAGCCCCGGCTTCTTCCTGTTAGCCCGAATGTTGCTCACACGTACAGGGACCTTCAGTATGCTCGAAAGTGCCAGGGCAGTGCGCACAATTTGGCCACCACCTTCACCGTATTTGCCATCTAACTCAACCATTCTCACGATTCCTTTTTAGCCTGTTTCCATTCATCAACCACTGAGTCACGCCCCGCAGGATAGATCTGGGGCACGGAGGACAAATTGGAGTTTTGAAGACTTTGGAGTATTGGATGGCTGGAGTGATGGAGTAGTGCATGGCATTGAGGTCTGAATTTGGGGGACCCCCGGACGCCCCAACACTCCAATACTCCAGTACTCCTGTGTTTCGAAAGATCTCTGCGGTCTCTGGGGTGCATAACATAGGTTTTCTCAGTCTCTATCCGGACAGACGATTCTCTCGCCCTTCTCTGGCAATCAACATCTCAACGCACATAAGAATGAATGCCACCAACAGAAACTGTTTCCACAACTCTCGACCGTACCTTGCCCGGAGGACAAACTCCTCGATAGTTTGGCCTGAGCCAATAATATGGACTGGAATGGGTTTCAACACCTCCTCAACCTGGTCTGTCTCTATTGTGGTCAGATCCGATTCAGCGGGGTCCACGTTCACGGCAAAGCTCTTGATGGCCCTGGGGCCTGAGAGAAACCGGTAAATGCCGGGCGCTTCAGTATGTTCAAACTCCAAAAGAAAAGCGCTGCCGGAGCTTTTCGGCTCGATGGCCCGCTCCTCCCCGTCGGGCTCGACACACAGAACTCCCTGGCCGAGCTCGAGGCCGCCCACCTCCTTTCTCACCGCTGACCCGACGAGGTTTCGCTCCTCCAGCGCAGCCAGATCGGTGGCCAGGTACTGCACCACTCTGTAGAGAAGTGGCAAATAGATGCCCTTTCGCACCAGATCGGTCCAATTTGGGTCAGCGGCCGAAGAGAACAACATAGTCCTCCCCTGTCCTGTCCTCGCTTCAGCCAACGCCACTCTGCCATTACTGTAGAAGATGATCGGCTCCACACCAGCGGACGGGCTCACATCGTAGACCAGATAAAACCTTGGGGATTCAAATTCATTCTTCTCGGAGAATAGCCCCTTAAAGATGGGGTGATCATAATCGATCGTGCCCAAGGTGAGAAATGAACCCTTCTCCCCGATTGTTCCGATGGGAGATTTCAACGTGGCCGGGAAGAGTGTCGGCAGAAGCTGCGAGTTATAAAATCTCGGATCGATGTCATTGCCCAGAAGGATGACTACGCCCCGGCCCCCCTCGACATAGCTCTCCAATCGGGAAAGCTGGGCCTCGCTGAGACGGGGTACGTTGGCCAACAGGATCACATCGAAGTCTGGTAGGGCATATCGGCCCAGGCGATCCACGGAAGTCACCGTCGGAATGATGAGGGAACGGTCCGTTTCGAAGGGGTTGAGGGCCAATTTGAGATAACGTCCATCGGCCTCCGTGCGCCCGATGATGAGCACCCTTATCTTCTCAGGCACGTTGATAGCGAAGTACCGCCGGTCATCGAGAGGTAGGTCGTCCTCCTCAATCTCGACATAGCCGGACACCTGGCCCGGCTCGTCGAACACAGCCACAAAGTCTGCTCTGCTCGTCCGGTCCGCTTCAAGATCCAGTGTTGTCTGGCCGATCCGTTTGCCCTCCACGTACAACTGGACCAACAGGTCTTCTCTCTTACGATCCGAATGGTTCGCCACCGTGGCCTGAAGATTGATCGGTTTTCCGGCCTCCAGAAGGCGATCGAGAAACTCCACCCCATCGATGCTCACATTTTCATCTCTTCTCTCGGCCACCGGAAGGACAAAGAGAGTGGACCCCTCGGCCAAGGGCAGGGCTTCGCCCTGCAAAATGTCCCGCCAGCCGTTTCTCCGCATGTCGGTGATGAGGTAGACCTCGAGGTTGGCATTTTTCGATCTGGTTAACAGTTCGGTGGCCGAAATCAGGGCAGCCCGGACGTCCGTCGTCCGATTGGACAGATCAGACTCCTCAATAACCCTTCTCAGACCGGCGAAATCCTGAGTATGGTGCACAACCGCAGGGACATCCGAGGCCAGAAGAAACCAGGCTTCATCGCCCTCCTTGAGCAGCTCGACCACCTCCATGGCCTTCTCCTTGGCCCGGTCGAAGAGAATGCCCCGGGGCGTGCTCAATCCCATGCTGAAGGAGTTGTCCAAGAGAATGACCGCGGTCGTCCTGGCCCGTGCGCTCAGCCCGGCAGAGAAGACCCCCTTCAGAGCAGGCCGAGCAAAGGCCAGAACGACGAACAGGACGATGAGGGTTCTGAGAAGCAACAGGATGAGCTGCCGAAGCTTCACCCTCCGCATCTTCTGCCGCTGGAGCACCTTCAGAAACTCCAGCGACGAGAAATAGACGGTCTTCACCCTCTGCCGGCTGAACAGATGGATGAGCAGAGGGACCGTCACCGCTGCCAATGCAAACAGAAAGATTGAATTGAGGAATGCCATGGGATGAAATGGGCCTCAGCCCAACCTTTTTCTCTTATTCAGGTAGGAGAAGAGGGCGTAGTCGAAGTCCACCGACGTGTCCATGAGGACGTAGTCGATGAGGTCCGCTCTACATTCCCGTTTGAACGTCTCGATCCGTTCCGACATCAGTTGGCGATACTCGGACCAGATGTGCCACGGTTGAGTGGGCAGTTCCTCCCCCGTCTCCATGTCCTTGAATCTGGCCTCATCCCGATAGGAGAAGGTGCGTTCGTAGGGATCGAGGATGTGGAAAACGATCACCTCATGTTTTCTATGTCGGAAATGTTTCAAGCCCAGAAGTATCCTTTGCGGATCGTCGAAGAGATCGGAGATGATGACGATCAACCCACGGCGTTTGATCCGCTCTGCCAACTGATGGAAGGTCGATGAGACGTCGGTTGTCTCCCCAGCCTCGACGACGTTCAATTCTTTCAGCACCACACTCAGCTGGCTCTTCACCGATCTGGGGGCGATGTAGCGACGAATGCGGGAATCGAAGATGGCCAACCCCACGGCGTCCCGCTGAATGAGCATGAGGTAGCTCAGGGCTGCAGACAGGTAGGAGCCGTATTCCAGTTTGGGGATGGCGTCTGACCGGTACCCCATCGAACCGCTGGCATCCAGCAGAAGATAGGCCTTGAGGTTCGTCTCCTCCTCATACTCCTTGACGTAAAACCGATCCGATTTGGCGTACACCTTCCAGTCGATGTGCCGGATCGAATCGCCGGGCATGTACTGGCGGTGCTCGGCGAACTCCACACTGAACCCGTGATAGGGGCTTTTGTGAAGGCCGGTAATGAATCCTTCAACCACAAGTCTTGCCTTGAGGTCGATGTTGGACAGTCTCGACACAACCTCAGGGTTGAGGAAACGGCGGTAGTCTTTCATTCCTTCACTCTTTGACCGTCTTTAGGAGTTCATTGACGATGGTGACCGTATCCACACCGTCGGCTTCGGCGTTAAAGTTGGTCACAATTCTGTGTCTCAGCACGGGCAGGACCACCGCCTGCACATCCTCACAGGAGGCTTCATATCGACCGTCGAGCACGGCTTTCGTTTTGGCTCCTAAGATCATGTATTGAGATGCCCGGGGACCGGCCCCCCAGCTCACCCAGTCGCTGATAAACTTCGGTATGCCATCGTTGCCCGGCCTTGTGTTTCGGGCCAATTTCACTGCATACTGGATCACGTGGGGGGGCACCGGCACCTTTCGCACCAGACGTTGCAAGGCCACAATGTCTTCAGCGCTCAGGACCTGAGTGAGCTCAGCACTGTAGGCGCTGGTAGTGGTCTTAACGATCTCCTCCTCCTCGGAGCTACGGGGGTAATCGATCCAGATGTTGAACATGAACCGGTCCAACTGGGCTTCAGGCAGCGGATAAGTTCCCTCCTGTTCTATGGGGTTCTGGGTGGCCAACACATAGAAGGGCTCACTCAGGGTGTACGTTTCGCCGGCCGCCGTCACCTGATGTTCCTGCATGGCCTGAAGCAAAGCCGACTGGGTCTTGGGAGGAGTTCGGTTGATCTCATCGGCCAGGATGATGTTGGCAAAGACCGGCCCTCTCACAAATTTGAAGGCCTTCCGGCCGGTGGAGACGTCCTCCTCAATGATCTCGGTGCCCGTAATATCAGAGGGCATCAGATCCGGGGTGAACTGTATGCGGCTGAACTTCAGATTGAGCACTTCGGCCAGCGTACTGATGAGCAATGTCTTGGCTAACCCCGGCACGCCGATGATGAGGCAATGGCCGCTGGCCAAAAGGGCGATCATCAACTCGTCAATGATCTGGTCCTGGCCCACGATCACCTTCCTGATCTCCCTGACGATGTTATCCCGAGCGGTCTTCAACCGCTGGATCGTCTCTAAATCGCTCCCTTTCGGTTCCTGTAATGGCATGAAAACCCTCCATCCTTTCCTTTCGTAGTAGAAACGTGGAGATGGGCGTCGAAAATCCCATACATAATCTCGCATTTCAGCCGCGGCAGATTGTCAAGGACTAAACTTGACAAATGGCAAACAACTTCGGATTCCCGGAGAAACAATTGAAGCGCACCAGCCCTGCCATCGGCCGATAGGATCTGCTTAACCTCAGCAAGGCTGTCCACAACAGCATCGGCCGTTTCCGCCTTGCTTCAGCGATTTCAACCGCGAAATCGAAGACCAAAGCAGAAATAGGTGTAGGTCTTGTAAGCACTGCGGCACTCCCTAGTCCTTACCTACCGACCTACGAAACCAGAGCCACGACCCATAGTCCTGCCGATAGACTTGTTTCCAACGTTGAATTTTTGATGCTTGGTGACACGCTATAAAAATTACGAGCGCCATCATTGTCACAACTCCGACGCCTGCAATACCGATCATTGTCTGACGTGCTAAGTCGGATGGAATATCGGGTTTGAGTCTCACGTAACCGAAGCCAGCACCCCAAAGATAGGAAAACTTTGACGAAGAATTCGAAGTCCCGGTAGATGCGATTGTTATGACCCTCAATATCACCAGTTTCTTTGGGCTTCTGACAGGCCTTTTTCCAGAGCAACACAGTAAGGGGTACAAGCACACTCAGGCCTATCAGAGGAACTGAGAAAACAAACAGTTTTGTCATTCACACTATATTATGTCAGTGTTTTCTAATACCTTATGCCATCTAACCCACTCATATGAGGCTTCTCTGTCTTTTTTCTGAGCCTCTGTGGCTAAGAGTCACCGGTTGAAAATGCGGAACATAAGCCCTCTGTTACAGAAGGGTTAAACGTATAATAATGGTCTCAGTTCCCATTGTCAACACCTTTTTCATCGAATCAACAGAAATCCTCGTGAAGGAGAAGGGATGAAAGGGCATGATGCGCTTTGGAAAGTGCGGCCCGTTTCACACGGGGCGTTGTTGATCCTCCAGCATGAAACCTGGCGCTATCTCAATAGAACCATGCGCTTTGTATCTGCGAATTGGCCGGCCGTCAGCCGATAGAAGTAGACATCGTAACCATTCCGATAATGGGACGAACGAGACGCCTTCGCTCCATGATTTTCACCTTCGCCGTTTAGAATGAAAATTCTCAGAGAAAGAATGTCAAAAAACCGCCGGGGCTGCCCTACCCCGGCGGTTTCACTTTCGCTCAATCACTTGCGGGTTTCTCACTTCAGCAGCAGCATCGATCTGGTGGCCGTAAACTCTCCAGCCTGGAGCCGGTAGAAGTAGACACCGCTGGCCACCGGCGCACCGTCGTCGCCGATCCCGTCCCAGGTGACGGCATAATAGCCCACCTCTTGCCTCCCATCGACCAGCGTCCGGATATGCTGTCCGAGGAGATTGAACACCTCCAACCTCACCTCCCCGGACTCCGGCAGCCGATACTCAATGGTCGTCTCCGGGTTGAAAGGATTGGGGTAGTTCTGAACCAGCACGTACTCTTCAGGGATAGGGGTCTCCCGATAGGGCTCAACGGAGACCCAGACACTGTAAAAGATTGTCAATGTATCATTGGCAGCAAACTGCGCACAGCTCTCATCCCTCATGTTGATCTCGTCGTTCAGAATGAACTGGCCGCTTTCCGGCAGATCGTCCGGATCCCAGCAGATCTCACCCCCGGTCCCCTCAGTCACGAGGATCCATGTTATCGCCTCAACCAGGGAGTTCCGAATGTCGGTGCAGAGCTTTGGAAAGTCGGGATGATCGAGTGGGAAGTAAGCCTTCAATTCTGGTGGTAACGGCGGGTCCGGCGGACAGGGTATATCCAGACCTGCATCGAGACCATCGCTGGCCTCAGGATCAAGCCCGAAGAACACCCGAGCTGTATCCTCGTGAGCGCTGCTCCCCAACGTCAGCATCACTGCGCCGTAGTATCCTGGATTGGGCACCACATCGACCGAAACCCCAAAACTCTCGTTGCCCACCTCGTCGTATGCGGTGACGGTGAAGGTATAGGTGACCAGATTGGCCAACCCCCCCACCTCGAAATAGGTCACGTCGCCCACATCGATCTCGTCCACCCGGACACCGGCGCTATCGACGTAGACCTTGTACCCCCGGACATCCCCGGAGACGCTGGCCGTCCACGTCAAGATTGCCTTACGATCACCTGCCAGCCCCAGCAGGTCGGTCACATCGGCTGGTGGCGTCTGATCCTGATAGGTGTAAGTGATCGTGAGTGTATCATCCTCAGCAAACTCCATAGACCCAGTTACGCTCATGTCCGAGCCGTCAATCACTAACTGAGCATCGTGGGGCAGACTCTCAGGATCCCACGTCAGCGTTCCGCCCCTCCCTTCGGTCACCAGGGTCCAGGCTACGGTCAGAACCGTGGAACTTCGGATATCCTTAGTCAGCTTATCAAAGAGCCCACCAATGGAGAAGTACGCCGTGAACTCTCTCCCAGGAGGAGGTGGGGCCGCAAGATCGTCGAGGTCAGGATCAAACTCATCCGTCCCCTCAGGATCGACGCCAAAGATGAGATCGACGGAAGGCTCCTCAGGATCACTGCTCGTCGCCGTCAACGAAACAGCCCAGGCCTCACCGGAGGGTCCGGTGACCACAAACGTGCCGTTGACCACGTCGGTATAGATCGCCTGGCCCTCCACATCGGCCAGGACAACGTCGGTCAGGGTGAGGGGGTATTCCCCCAGAAGAGCCCCTGGTGCCACATCGAAGTAGAAGGTGGCTATCGGACCCGATCCCGGAGGGATCGTGTCTCCCTCGAGGTCAGCGATGACCAGGATCGCCTGGCCAGGCCCATACTGCAGGTTTTCGTTGAAAATGCTCATCTCAGCGGTTCTGGCCGTGGCCACCACCTCCGTGGGCTCCAGTACGTCCGGGTCGAAATTGAGGACAAAATTCAATCCGGCCACCCCCAACGTGTTATCCATGACAATAGAAACCTTGTTGCCCGAAGTTCCAGGATCTCCGTATCCGTCGGCCACAGACAGGGTTGCTTCCAGATAGGCTCCAGTACCGCTCAAGGGGATCTCCACAGTCGGCTCATCAGGATCGTTACTGGCCACGGTGAGGGTGGCTGATAAGAGCCCCTCGCCTCCAGGCGTGAAGGTCACTAAGACTGAGGAGGAGGAGTCAGCCGGAACCGTCAAGGAGGTCGGGTCCACCGCGAAAGCCCGGCTGGACACGGATACGCTGGAGACAATCAGATCCTCGGTCCCCTCATTCGAGATCGTCAGAGTTCGCTGGGCAGACTCACCGATCAATACCTTACCAAAGTCGATGGCCGTCGGATCGAGGACGATCTTTTGCGCCGAAACAGAACCGGCCAGAGCCACCGCCAGTCCGGCGACAAAAACAACCGCAGAGATCAACCGGACTTCCCCAAAAAATCTGCTTTTCTGCTTCTCAACAAAGGTGTGCATCGTCTACCCCTTCCTTTTAAAGTGAAACCTTCCTCAAGGTGAAACCTTCCTCCTGATCTATTGTTTTCGCTTCCATGTCCTCCATGCCCGCAGGAACCAGCAATATTTCTGCCCCGCCCAGCATCATCGGATCACCACCCGCGGCACCAACCAGATATTGATCAAAACGTAGGCCAATATGGTGGCCAGAAGACCTCCGGCCACGAACCACATGAACGTCTTCAGTCCTTTCAATTGTTTCTGAAGGCCTCGAGTTCGCTCATTGAGCTCCGTCTTTAACCCTTCGATGGCCAGATTGAGCTCCTCCACCCCATCGATCCGACCCCGCAGCCCTTCAATCTGTCTCTCGATGTCCTCCTTCACTCCGTGAATGTAGTCGTTGATATTCGCTCCGACGTAAAAAACGACGTCCTTGGGGTTGGCGTTGTCCCAGCCGCCCTTGCGAATCCGGTCCAAAGCATCACGAACCTGAGGGCTGTCTTTAAAATTATCGCTCATGCGAAAAAGTTTACGAAAAGCCGCTGACTAACAGCCACCTCTATTTGCAGCGATTTCTCATCCTCCGATGGCTCGATGGTCGTGCCGCAGTTGTTCCATTTCCTTCTGCTTTTTGAGCTTGTCTCGGAGAAGCAGAGCCACGATGGTAACGCCTCCCGCACCTGTGATTGCGCTCGCGGCTACGCTTCTCACAAGAGGAACAGACGCAAAAATCGCTGTAATAGTGAGGCTGAGAATTCCTGCAACGGTGCCTACAGTTGAGTCTCGTTTCAGGTCTTTGGTCAGCTCTCTAAGCTTTTCTCCAGGTTCCTTGCAGGAGTTGCTCATCTGCTCATTCACCCTTGCTACCTTCCTTCGGAACTGCGTGTGCCGACAGCACACCGGTCATTCCTAAGCCAGCAACGATTGCCTGCGGAATTGGAGTCGCAGAGGTCAGATAGTAGACGGCAATTCCTCCGATTACGGAAGAGACAATCATATCGGTCAATATGGTATGCCATGCAGCGTTGTCGCTCACGTCGATGTTGATCGCCTTGAACAATGAGAATGGCTGCTTGTTGTGCAGTCCGTTAAGCAGGTATAAGATCAATGCACCGAAACAGGCAAATGTCAACAATCCTATATCGCTGGATTGTCCATGAATCTCTCCTGCAGTCTATTAGTTGTCTCTGCTGCCATCCATATTGCTCATAACTCGGCATTCGAAGGGCAGAACCAGGCCGGAGAGATTGACTCGCACTCAGCCGGGTTCTGCCTAGTGTCGAGGGACACCTATCTCATCAACACCATCCTCTTAGTGGCTTTGAAATCACCGGCCTGCATCTGGTA
>JBHIER010000077.1:0-10250 GCA_046760705.1 bacterium | reverse complement strand
TGCGAGGCCCCTCAGGTGGTGTATGAGATGGAGCACTGGGGGACCCTCTTCAGCCGGACCAAGGTGGGGAGAATCGCCCAACGGCCTTTTGGCGGCGCCGGCTTTCCGCGCACCTGCTACGCCTCCGACCGCACCGGCCACAATTTTGTCCACACTCTGTACGAACAGATCCTCAAACGGGACATTACCGTATATGACGAGTGGCAGGTGCTGGGCTTAATTCGAGCGGGCGACCTCTGTCGAGGTGTGATGGCCATGCATACTCTCACCGGAGAGTTGGAAGCCTTTCAATCTTCGGCCGTCATCTTGGCCACCGGGGGATACGGGCGGATATTCCTCCGCACGACCAACGCCCTGATCAACACCGGCAGCGGGGTGGCCATGGCCTACCGGGCGGGCGTGCCCTTGGAGGACATGGAGTTTGTTCAGTTTCACCCGACCACCCTTTACGGCACCAACATCCTCATCACCGAAGGGGCTCGGGGGGAAGGGGGACGCCTGCTCAACAGCCGGGGGGAGCGCTTCATGGAGAACTACGCGCCCACAGCCATGGAGCTCGGTCCGCGGGATCTGGTGGCCCGGGCCACACAGACCGAGATCGACCAGGGCCGCGGCTTCGAGAATGAGTATGTCCTTCTGGATCTGAGACATTTGGGGGCTGAGAAAATTGACGAACGTCTGCCCGGCATTAGACAGATCGCTATCGATTTCGCCGGTGTCGATCCTGTCACCGAAGCCATCCCCATTCAGCCGGGTCAACACTACTCCATGGGCGGCATCCCGACCAATGTGAATGGGGAGACGGTGTTCAAGGGTTTCTTTGCCGCCGGCGAATGCGCCTGCGTCAGCGTTCACGGGGCCAATCGCTTGGGCGGCAACTCCCTGCTGGAGACCCTCGTCTTCGGCAAACGAAGCGGTAAGAGGGCGGCCGAATATGTGACAGGTCTTTCCCAGCGGCAGGGTGAGAGAATATTCCGAGATAGCCTGGCGAAGTGGCGAGAAAAGATCGATTCCCTTCTGAAAAGGGGCGGAGGTGAAAATCCCTACCATATTCTTGAAGAGATGAAAAGGGTGATGACCCACCAGGTCGGAATTTTTCGCCAGGAGCAGGATCTGCAGGAGGCGGTGAACAAGCTCCAGGAATTGAAGGAACGCTACCAGAAAATCAGCATCTATCCCAAGGAGTATGCTTTCAATCGACCGTTAGCCGATGCCTTGGAATTGGAAGGAATGCTGGACGTGGCCCAGGTCATCGCGGTCGGCGCTTTGGCCCGCCAGGAGAGTCGTGGCTCCCACTTCCGCCTCGACTTCCCGGCCAGGGACGATGCCAAGTGGCTCAAACACACCCTGGCCGCCTTCACTCCGGCGGGGCCAAGATTAAGCTACAAAGATGTGACCATCACCCGTTACCGGCCAGCGGAAAGGAGATACTGAAAGTGGCCAGAGAGTTGACCTTCACAGTCTATCGCTTCGATCCAGAGAAGGAGACCCGGCCCCACTTTGACACCTTTACGGTCAAGGAGAGGCCCTATATGAACGTTCTGGAGGCATTGATGTATATTATGCAAGAAAACGATGGATCTTTGGCCTTTCGTTACTCCTGCCGGGGAGCGGTGTGCGGCTCTTGCGCTATGAGTATCAACGGTAAAATAGCTTTGGCCTGCCGCACCCAGACAAAAGATATCACGCCCCCTCAAGTGCGGGTGGAACCCCTACCTCGTTTGCCAGCGATTAAGGACTTGGTAGTGGATATGGAGTTCTTCTGGCGACATTACCGGGACATCAGACCCTGGCTGATTCCGGAAGAGCCCGCTCCTGAGAAGGAACGTCTGATGAGCGCCAAAGAGCTAAAGAAGGTAGAGCCATTTATCAACTGTATTCTCTGCGGAGCGTGTTATGCTTCTTGCCCGGTGGTGACCAGGGACAGAGATTTTCTGGGCCCGGCCATTTTGGCCAAGGTCTATCGTTTTCTGGCCGATCCTCGCGATGTGAGAGGCATTGAGCTGTTGGAGATAGTCAACAGCCAGCAGGGCGTCTGGGGGTGTGATACAATATTCAATTGCGTTCGAGTCTGCCCCAAAGATGTCCGCCCCACCGACGCCATAGTGGCCACCCGCAAGAGACTGGTGGGAAGACTTTTTCGCTTTTTGGGCATGTAAAATCTCTCCCCAGAGGCAATTTTTTCCTTGACATTTTGATTTCGTGGTTTATATTAGTATTAGTTATCGTTATTATTAAGGTTCAACCTTTAACCGAAGGAGGTTGTCATGGGCGTTCAGGTTCAACAGCAAGCTCCCGACTTTAAGGCCGCGGCTGTGGTCGGGAAGGAGTTCAAAGAGGTGGCCCTGTCCGATTACGAGGGCAAGTGGGTGGTCCTTTTCTTCTACCCCCTTGATTTCACCTTTGTCTGTCCCACGGAGATCATCGGGCTCAGTGAGAGGGCGGATGAGTTCAGAAAGCTGGGGGCTGAGATCATCGGGGTATCCGTGGACAGTCAATACTCTCATCTGGCGTGGATCAATACTCCCCGGAACGAAGGGGGATTGGGCCAAGTGAGCTACCCGCTGGTGGCTGATATAAGCAAGTCCATCAGCCGAGACTACGGAGTCCTTTTGGAGAGTGCGGGGATTGCCCTGCGGGGACTGTTCATCATCGATCCGGAGCGGAGGGTGGCTTATCAGGTGGTTCACGACCTGGGTATAGGTCGTAACGTTGACGAGGTTCTGCGGGTTTTGCAGGCCATCCAGTATGTGCGCGAGCACGGTGAGGTCTGTCCAGCCAACTGGCAGCCTGGTGAGGATACCATGGTTCCGGACCCGGAAAAGGCCAAGGCCTACTTTCAAGTCCACGCATAAGGAGGGTAACAACGCCCATAAAGGGCTGCACTACAATTCTGTGCAGGACGGGCGGGAGAAAGTATATGTCAGAAGCAGAAAGGAGAACCAACACGCAGCGGATACTTTCGACGGATCTGACAAAAAAACGGGAAATGAGAGAGGTGATTGAGATGGCCACCTGGAAGTGTGCCGAATGTGGTTGGACCTACGAGGGGCGGTGCAAGCCTGGGAAATGCAAAAAATGCGGCGCGCCCCGAGAGGAACTGCAGAAGCAAGAGAAAAAATATTTCCATTCCGCTCAGTGAGTCCGCCTCTGGATTGCATCCTCCCACTTGACCGGAGGATCGAGTCGGGCAATGACAGGGGTCTGCGTATTCTGGGTTCAAACCTTCAGGAGATGGCACCGGAGCTTTTTTCGGCCTCCGTTAGAAAAAGTCAAGCTCTTAAGATCCAACGTTTCTAACTGAGCAATAAAGGGTTCCGGATTCACGTTCGACAGCCTCAGCTTGGGGATCGATTCTGCGTTGCCAGCCATTGATGAGAAAGTAGTATCTGTGCTCGCCAGGCCTCAGTTCGAACTCCTTCGTCCATTCCCCAGAGACCAAAATCATTTGTCCCTTTTCGGGATTCCATCCGTTAAAACTCCCTACGACGGATACTGCCAACTGCCCCCGGTCTGAACATGTGAACTTGCACGGAAGCCTCTCTTGCTCCGAAGCTATGGAATCACGATCACCCCTCGCTGAAAATCCCCGTTCGGAGGAACCGCGCATAAAAGCCATATCCTTCTCGATCCGGTCCTTCTCCCCATCCTCTGCTTTCTCGTAAGCCCTCTTAAAATCGTCTAAAGATTCAGCGAAAAGATCGAGCCTATAATTGGCGATCCCACGCAACTCATAGAGACAGGCTTCAAGCCGACCACTCTTGGGGAGGTCTGATGAAACGATCTCTGTGAAAATATCCTTTGCTTTCAGTGGGTCGCCGTGAAACAGATAATATTTTCCGATATTTACTAAAGCAGAGCAATACAGCTTCTTCTCTTTCTTGCCAGAGGACGGCAGACTTTTGCGTAATTCGCTTTCCAGTGATTGAACTCTCTCAGCAGGCAGGTCGGTGGTGGCAAAAATCTGTGAACATTTTTCTAAAATCTCAATGGGGAGCTTTTCAGGGTTTTCTACTCTTCTTTTGGAAGCTTGGGCCATCTCGCCTTTTCCCACCTCTATCACTTTCCGATAGTGTACTAAGGCTTCGTCCCTGTCGCCGAGGAGATCGCAGGCCAAAGCCATGGCATAGTCTGCCCGCCCGAGCAAGGAGGGCTCGTCTTGCTCATCATTTCTAACCGCCTTTAGCAGGATCGATTTAGCTTGAGCGAATTTGCCCGATTTTAGAGCCTGCTCGCCCCAATTGATGCGGGCGGTTCTCCTTTTCGCTAAATTATCTGAATAATCTCTCTCGAGCTCCTGCCATGTTTTTGCCGCCGCATCCTGGATCTGCAATTGACCGTAAAGCTCAGCCAGTCGCCACTTAAAGCCCCTGTTGGCGGGGAAAGTATGGGCCAGATCGAGAAGGAAAGCAAGCGCCTCCCAGAGTCGATTTTCATAATTCAGGAAGATGTCAACGAGGAAGAACTTGGCTTCGTTCTGAGTGAAGAACCCATTATCCAAGGCCATCTCAAGTTCCTTTAAGCCCAGCTCTCTGTCTCCCCCCATGTTCAGAATAAAGTCGAAAATTCTGATAATTTTGGGCACCACCTCTGCGTAATAGTGATATATACCGAGACCCAGGTATGGGTCATAGTCCTCTGGGGCCATGGCCACCACTCTTTCAAAGTACCTTTTCGTCCGCTTCCCGTTTCGGTAAGCGGACCACCACTGGCCTTTGACGCTATGATATCGCGCCTTGTAACCGTATCCTGCTCCCAGCCAAAAGAGGGCGATGACGTCGTCCTTATTCTGTCTCTGCAACTGTTTGGCCTTCTCAATCGTCTCATCCATATATTTGAAAAACAGATTTTCGAGCACTTCGTTCTCCTCATCCTCGATGACCAATCTATACCAATAGATGGTGCCTTTGAGAAAATAGCTGCTCGGGTCATCCGGCGCCAGCTCTCTCATCCGCTCAAATTTGTTAAAGGCCTCTGCATAATCGGTATTGGTCACCAAACCGACGCCTTCTAAGATATAAGGTTGCAATTGAGGATCCACGAATGTCTGTTGTGCGTGGCATATAGGAGACGAAACCAAAATCCCAAAAAAGGTGGTGATGATGAGAAAAAGAGCAGCTTTTAATCGATAAGAGGGCCCCCCAATTTTCTCTATTGTCCCTTCCAATTGTTCCCTCCGATCTACTAATAAGTCTCTGTCCTGAAACCTCACTTTTCGTTCAAGCGCTAAGAAAGGACGGTATTATTTTTGACCATCAAAAAGCAAAAACTTGGCCAAAATTCAAGATTCTCGTCGTGGACATAATTATACAAATTTATGAGTGCTTTGGCAAGCTATTTTTTCAGGCAATGTAGGAAATTAGTCGAAAAAAGTGGGTTTTTGAATTGACAAAACTTAAATCGTGTGTATATTTTGTCGATGAGCGTATCGGATATTGTTGGTCGGCTTCGATACGATAAACGCATTACGATAAGAAAGGGGGCACTCGATGAAAAAAGTTGTGCTGTTTATCCTCGTGTTGGTTTCGGGAGCGACGATGGTTTGCCAGACGGCCCCAAAGGTGGATCTTGCAGTTGAGAAACAAGAAGTAAGGGCAGTGATGGAGAAGATCAACGCTGCCTGGGAGGCCGAGGACATGGAAGCCTTCTCCAGGCATGTGATCCACGATGAGGGCATGGTCAACTTTGGCACTGATGTGGCTGAACGATGGGTCGGATGGGAAGCTCTCAAAGAGGGGCTACAACGACAATTTGAGGCCTTTTCCGACACAAAAGTCACTCCTCACCATATTGACATCCACGTCTCGGGCACAGGAACGACGGCCTGGCTGGCTCAAGCCATGACCGTCAGCACAAAATTTTTGGACAAACCGGTGGAGTTAGAGGCCCGGATAACAGGAGTATTTGAAAAGAGAGGCCCCGATTGGCTCATGGTCCAATTTCATTACTCCGTTCCCATTTCCGAGAGTAGAAGATTAGGAATGTAGGAAGGGTAATAGTTACCCGTTTGCTATCTACCGTGCCTCTCAGCTATCGCACTTCGGTTCAACCACAGGTCTGGTGGACAGTCTTTGACCCGTTGGGGCTTGCCCGCATACACAGACTCCCCTACAGGGTAACAATAACCAATTTCATCCCGACTACGTGGATTCCCAAGGTCTCGGGTTTAGCTTGGCACGAGCAACGATTGGTCAGGCAATTCTCCATTTGTCAAATTGAAGTGTATTCCATTTCTCTGCTGTAACTTCTTGTCCAAGAATAGATTCTGTTTCTCGAAGCATCATTTTCAGTTGGGGGATAGAGTACTCACCGTTCGATGGAATAGCAAGACCATGTTCTTTATATACCATAAATGGAGCCGCGTGCCAACAAAAGGTCCATCAAACCCCAGCTTACGCAATTTGCGGATAAAATCTTTCCGCTTACACGGCCAGCTCCGCACATCAGGGAGGCCATCAACCACTTGTCACGCTCAGGCAACTGAGCCCGGCTTTGATCTCTTCACGCCTCATGACCCCTGGCAACAGGTCTGCTCGGTCCGGCAGCTGTAATGGCGAGAACGCATGGCTGGAGGCTCATTTCAGCCCAGAGTGCTCTTGATCAGGCGAAAATATCGTATATTCTAAATAAGGCGGGGATGGCCAGACCCAGGGTATGTTGGAGGAGGAGTCCGTTAATTGGTGAGTGGTGATTGGCCACAGAGACTCGCCGCAAAGCTTCGCAACGGGGCAGGAGATTCCGGAACAAGTCCGGAATGACAGGGAGCCACAAGACCGTCCCTACGAATGCAGGGATCGACAAAAGATTACGAATGTTCATAAAATCCCAAACAATTAGCTCCAACTGAACATACTCTTAGCGAAACCCGAAGGGACTGAAATTCGAAATTCTTATTGACAAAAGCGTCGGGGGCGATTAAATTTGAATATAAATGAATATCAAACAAAGGAGCAATGGGTTGGTTTTTGAACACATAGACCCTGCGGAGGCCACTGTTCTCTATCGAGTTTCCCTGGCATCGCGTTAGATAAACGGACAAAGGGCCCTCCCTGTGGAATAGAGAAAGATGAGGGGATTGCCGTTTATTCGGCGAAGATAAAAATCAAGATCGGTGGCACTGAGTTTTCAATACGGTGTCTTATTTCGAAAAAGGATACAACTCCCTTTCTACCCGGGCGCATGGATGTTTTTGGTAAGTGGGGGAAATGATTGTTAGCAGAGGGAATCTGGATTTGATAGAGGGGAGCCACAAAACCACACAAAAGTACACAAAAGTTTAGGTGTCATTCTGACGGAGGTCAGAATCTCTCAGGTTGGAAGCAAGACTTGAAGTCGTTGGAGTGGCAAGGGAGAAAGAGGGGAGTTTTGGAAAGAGCCCTTTCGGTTCCATATATGTCCCCCTGACCACTATGCAAGCTTTGACCTACGATAAGAAGATTCTGGGCAGGTTCGCCCCCCTTTTCATGTCCATCAAGAGGGGCGCTTGCTTTTGCAGCCGGACCAGCCGTTGATGCAGTTTGATGTATTACGTGCTGCCCGGCATCAGGGCGGCCTCCTGATACGGGCCTTGGCCCTCTGGCGGTAGAGTCGTTCTGTGAACCCACCCTCGGTTAGAAACCTTTTCTCCAGTTGCCGCAACTGCTAATCGAGCAGGTAGTTGGCCTGGTGAATGAGACAAATGACTGTGTTCGCAGCGACTTCGGGTGATGAGGCCTCGATATAGGTCTTATAAGTCGAAGAGGACCTATTGCTCGCATATGCGAGCTTTCTGATTGATCTTGCCTTCGGGTCGTTCTTGTCCCATAAATTCAGACTATGCTGGCGCAGGAAGTCTTGATAGTCCACCAGAAGTTCCTCCAAGCTTGCCCGGGCCACCCCCACCAGCTTAAGTTCTGTCTTTCGCGAGGTACCGGAGGCCATGCTGCTCTCGGCGATGTTCTGTTTGCCGCTGCGTGCTGCCTGCACCATCTGGTCACGAGTGCGGGAGTGCTCATCAACGAACCGGCCGCAAAAGACAACCGTCGCATCGTGGACGATCTCGGCCGTCTGATAGGATTTCAGGCTGCGATACCCGCCATGAGAGGGAATCAAGCCTGATCCATCCCTTTGAAGTGTCTGTCTTGTCTGAGTCATGTCTGTCTCGAACATCCGAGCCCTGAACACCGGCCGCGCTTGGAGTTCAAGTGGCGATCGATGCCCGCTGCAGTTTAGATATACCACATGCCTCACACCGTCATCACGTCGGCAACTCCGCCTCCACCACTTTGGGCGGTCGGCCAAATACCTCCTCGTACACTTTCGGATAATTGTCCTTCCCACCGATCAAAAGGACAGTTAACGGCATGACTTCTTTGGCCTGAGCCACCATCTTGCCCACCAACTGCCGAATCTCCCACTGAGCGCTCGCGTCCTGACGCAGCCGCGATATGTGATACAACTCCCTAGCATTAACTTTAAGCAAAACCCTTTTCCGGTGGGCATTTGTCAGGATGTACGGGGCTGCCGTAGGAAACTCATCCTTCAGGTCGTAATAGACATCCTCCGTATGAGCTACGATCTCTCGGAAATCTCTCTCCATGCCGATCTCGACGATAGACTCCGGAACTGTTACCTCCAAATCTAGGTCGTACGGCTGGCAGGTGAGGCTGACCTTCCGATGGCGTTTCAGTTGTGCGAAACAGGAGGCGCTAACGACGAGATTAAAGATTAAATCTACGTATTCAAATTCGCGCAAAGCACTATCATACAGCTCCATGTGCTGACAGGCGGTTTTAATAATGGCTTTCTTCTCGTCACGGGTCAACCTTTTTGTTCTACCGATGCATTCTTCGAAGGATAGGTCCGTAGACGTGTGGAGCAAGGAAGCAACAGTGAGGTCATCAGCATTGGAGGTGTAATGGACCAATTGTACATCCTTCAATTCGGATTCTATTAAAGGTATTTGGCCGTCCCGAGTGAAATCCTCTGCTGTCCTGCGAAGCGCAGGATAGGTCTTTTGGTCGTACTCGTTGGCTTCGGTGAAAAGAATGATCGACGGGGCAACTTTCTCCACCAGTTGAAACATCTTCCGCCCTATCTCTCGGACCTCGGCCAGTTCGTGGGAGGCGAACCGTCGAAACAACAGCTCCAGATTGCGTCCATTGAGCGTCGCGCCCAGTTGCCCTTCGGTGGCCAATGAAGTGATGTAGCGCGCATCCTCCTTAGCCCAACCGTCCAGGACAGGATGGTTCTTTCGCTCTCGGGCCATGTCGGCGTATTTCTTGAAAAGGTGGACTCTCAATGCATCGTAAAGTTTGTGATAGAGCTCGTTCTGAAAACCGACGGCGTCGACAAAAATTTTCTTCCACGGTGACCCCTCTACCTCCTCTGGGATGACGAAGTCGTCGCCGAGGGTGATGTAGCGCTGCGACTTCTCGGTGTAGGAGCAGAGCCGAAACTTTTCGATCTCCTCTATGGCCAGGCGGGAGACGCCCATGATGTCGAAATTGAAGAGAGCATGCTCGGCCACGGAATGATGGCCCAGGCCGAAGATGATGTTTCTGTTTGATCTTCGCGCCTTCTCCACCTCTTTCCGAGCCAGCCGACGGAGCTCATTCACCGGTTTTGGGCTGCGGCTGATGCGGGCATAGGCGGCCGAGAGTGTCTCCGGAGTCGCATCCGGACGCTCACCGGCCGTGGCCATCAACTCTTTCAAAACATCGGTATCGACGTTGTAGCCAGCTAGGACAATCTTCATTCTCTCAGTCTCTCTTTGCGGGGATGCCGATAATCATCGTGGTCCCCTTAGCGGGTTGGCTCTCGATCCGGATATACCCCTTGTGTTGTTCGACGATCTGTTTGACGATGTGCATCCCCAGCCCGGTCCCTTTTCCATCGGACTTCGTGGTAAAAAAGGGTTCAAAGATCTTCTCTTTTGTCTCCTCAGACATGCCGTGTCCGGTGTCGCGGATGTAGAACTCGCCGAAGCGCTTATCCTTCGAAAGCCTCGTACCTACTGTCAGCGTCCCCTCATCGCCCATGGCGTGGGCAGCGTTGATCTCAAGATTTCTGATGAGCTGTTCCAGCAGATTTTTGTCACCGAGTATGGAGGGAAGATCAGCAGTGTACTCGCGGAGAATCGTGAACCGCTTCAGAATGCCGCAGACGACCATGGTCTCCGTCGTCTCTTCGAGGACGTTCTCAATAGATAGTATTTTCATCTCCGGCTTGGCCGGCCGCGAGAGGGAGAGAAGGTTGCGCCCGTGCATGGA
>JBHIER010000076.1:0-10267 GCA_046760705.1 bacterium | reverse complement strand
CCGGCGTTACATCGGAGGTCGGGGCCTGGATATGTATCTGCTTTACAATCATACCGAGCCAGGGGTTGACCCCCTCGGCCCGGACAATGTGGTCTTGATCAGTGCGGGGCTTCTGGTGGGAACCCTGGCCTCGGCCTCGGCCCGAACCCACGTGGCGGCCAAATCGCCTCTGACAGGGTTTGTGGGAAGCACCAACATGGGCGGTTTTTTTGCCCCCGAGCTGAGATGGGCGGGGTTTGACCATCTGGTGATAAAAGGGAAAGCCAAAGAGCCTGTCTATCTGTGGATCCATAACGGCGAGATCGAAATCAGGGACGGTTCCCAGTTGTGGGGCGAAGGGGCCTTCGAGGCACAGGATCTCATCCGGAAGGAGTTGAGCGACGAGGAGATCCAGTCCCTCGTCATCGGTCCGGCCGGCGAAAGATCGGTCCGATTTGCCAATGTGAGGACCTCCCACAAGAACGCCGGTGGTCGAAGCGGGATGGGGGCCGTTCTGGGATCAAAGAACCTGAAGGCTGTGGCCGTTAGAGGAACAATGGACATTGCCATCAAGCAGCCCGAGGAGGCATTAAAGTATAATAAGCAGATGATCGACAAGATCACATCGACCAAGTTCGGACAGATCATGCAGCGCTGGGGGACGATGTTCATCTACGGGGTGACCAACTCCACCGGTCTGATCAGGGTGCGAAATTTCCTGCAGAACCAGTTACCCGACAGTGAGACCCTCGAATGCGAGAATCTGGACGGGGTCTCCATCGGCACTGCCGGTTGCTTCGGCTGCCAGCTCCATTGCCGGCACCGCTACGTCATCAAGGAGGGCCCGTACGCCGGGACCTATGCCGAGGGACCGGAATATACGACCCAGGGTGCATTCGGCGCTGAAGAAGGGTGCACCGACTTCAACACGGTCCTGGCCGGAAATTATCTGTGCAACCACTACGGGCTCGACACGCTGGAGACAGGCAGCATGATCTCCTGGGCCATGGAGCTGTATGAGCGAGGAGTCCTGACGGACAAGCAGACCGATGGGCTCAAGCTCAATTTTGGCAACGATGAAGCTGTCTTGGAGATGGTCCACCGGATCGCCAAGCGCCAGGGATTGGGCGACATCCTGGCCGATGGTCCCCTTCGAGCTGGTGAGCGGATCGGCCAAGACTCGATCAAATATAATATCCACGTCAAAGGGATGAGCAACCTCCACTCTGATGAGCGGCCCACACCCTCGCTGGCTCTGGGTATCGCCACCGCTTCCAGAGGATCCGATCACCTGCGAAGCCGACCGGCCATCGATCTGTACCATCTGCCCGAAGAGGTGCTGAGAAAGATCTACGGCCACCCAACACCCTATGATGGTCCCCTGACGCCAAATTTCACCGACTACGAGGGGAAACCGCGCATGGTCCAGTGGCAGGAGATGTGTTACGAGGCAGTGGACTGCCTGGGGGTGTGCAAATTTCACTCCGTCTTCCTCAGCCCCAACATGCTCAGTTTTGATGAGTTCTCGAAGCTGCTCTATTACAACACCGGATTGGAACTATCTCCTCTCGATATCTGGGAGGTGGCCGATCGGGCCTACACGCTGGAGCGGCTCTTCAACATCCGCGAGGGATTGAAGCGCAAGGACGATTGGCTGTCGGATCGCTATTTCGACGAACCGACACCAATTGGGCTGGACGTGGCCAGAGGGAAGAAGCTGGATCGGGAGAAGTTCAACCGGATGATCGATGAGTACTACCGACTCCACGGGTGGGACGAGAACGGCGTGCCTGAGCCGGAGACGCTGAAGAGATTGGGCCTGGACAAGGAACCGTCGAGGAAGCTTTGAGAGACAAGAGAGGTGGATGGGGTGATAAAGAGTTATAAGGATTTGGAGGTCTATGAGCTCTCTCAATAAGTTAGCCATGGAAATATTTTGGTTGACAAAAAGGGTTCCAAAGGAAGAGCTTTTCTCTTTAACAGATGAGCCGAAAATCTGGCTGGATTTCTCCCATGATTGTGAATATATCTCCGGCGAAGATCATGAGAGGCTCACGAATAGCCACAATGAAGTAGGGAAAATGCTGAATGGGCTTTTCGACAAATGGCAAAATTGGAGGTTCCTATGCAAAGACTTCTCATAGTCGACCACGAAAAGTGCACCGGCTGCAGGCTCTGTGAGTTGGTCTGTTCGGTGAAGAAGACAGGCACGAGCAACCCATCGCGGGCCAGGATCAATGTGATCAAGTGGGAGGCGGACGGGTTTTATCTGCCGATGCTGTGTCAGAACTGCCAATCGGCCGCCTGTATGGCTGTCTGCCCCACGGATGCCATCTTCCGCGATACCGAAGTTGGTCGAGTCATGGTCGATTATGATAAATGCATCGGATGTTTCATGTGCGTAGCCGCCTGCCCCTTCGGCGGAGTGGGGATCGACGCTGTCGAAGATAAGGTCATCAAGTGCGATCTGTGCGACGGCGAGCCCACTTGCGTCAGCTTCTGCGACCCGAAGGCCATCGATTACGTTGACGTCAGCACTGCAACTTTGAGGAAAAAGCGGTCCGCCGGGGAGCGGTTCTCAGAACTTTTGAGAAAGTTCGTAGGTTAGCTCAGGCCAGAGGGGGATAGAATCGCAATATGGAGAAGGTTCTTTCGGTCGATGCCGATCTGTGCACCGGCTGCAGATCGTGCGAGGCGATCTGTTCGCTGGTCCACGAGGGTGTGTGTAGTCCACGATTCTCCCGCATCGCTATCGAAACCTGGGGGGAGGTGGCGGTCCATATCCCTATGATCTGCCAGCGGTGCATCGATCCTGTCTGCGAACAGGTCTGTCCCACGAAAGCCCGAAAAGAGGATGCCAAAACAGGGGCGGTGATCACCGATGAGGCGATCTGCGTGGGGTGCGAATCGTGCGTTTACGCCTGCCCCTATGCGGCACCCAAGATCCACCCCCTCACTGGTAAGACCATCACCTGCGACCTGTGCGACGGAGAGCCCCAGTGCGTATCAGTCTGCACCGCGGGAGCCCTCTCCTTCATTCCGGTCGAACGGGTGGTCTTGCAGAAAAGACGAAGGGCCGGATCACCCATGGCTGATCAGTTCCGATTTCACAGGACGGAAGAGAGGGTATGCTGAGAGGTTGGGCCGGGTCCCAGTTAAGGATCGATCTCTCCACGAGACAGATTGAGAAGGAATCTCTTTGTCCCGATGATCTCCAATCGTGGATCGGTGGGCGCGGTTTGAATGTTAACATCTTCTCTAATGGGACAGGGCCGGGCCTCGATCCCTTCCATCCAGAGACGCCCTTCTCTCTGGCCGTCGGTCCTTTGACCGGGTCTTGCGCCCCGTGCGCGGCCATCACTTGTGTCACCTCGAGATCGCCGCTGCTTGAGCCCCACACTTACGCAAACGTCAGCATGGGCGGCCACTGGGGCCCAGAGCTCAAATTTGCCGGCTACGATCAACTGGTGATCACAGGAAAGGGTGATGAGCCCACCTATATCTGGATCGAAGATGATGACGTGGAGCTCAGAGAGGCCACCCATCTCTGGGGCAAGAATATCGCCCAAACGACCGTTCTCATCCAAGAGGAACTCGGTGATAGAAGGATCCAGGTTCTCTGCATCGGGCCAGCCGGAGAACGGTTGGTCCGATATGCCACCCTGGTCAACTCTTTCTGCTGGGATTCCGGGAGCTTGGGCTTGGGGGCGGTTATGGGCTCGAAGAACCTGAAGGCGGTGGCCGTACGGGGGACCAGGGCCGTGGGGGTGGCTGAACCTGAGCGGTTGGCAAAGCTGTCCCAACGTTTGATGGACGCGGTTGAAAAAGACGCTCGCACACGACAGCTCAGTACCGAGGGGACACTCCTTATTCTTCGCAATACTTATGGGGAGCTATTGAACGGTCAGGGGGAATCCGGTTCGGGTCACCCCAAGAATTTTAATTCTAAGTACTATCACAGAAACTATTTCTTCACCAAGGAGGGCTGCTTCTCCTGTCCCATCAACTGCGGCCGATACACCTACATCAAGAGCGGCCCCTTTGGCGGATCCCATTTCGGGGGGCTAAACGGGGAGAGCGTTATCGCTCTGGGAGCGGGCATCGGCAATTTTCGATGGGATTATATCCTGAAGATGGTTCAGTCCTGCATCTTATACGGGCTCGATCCGGTATCGACCGGAGGAACCATCGCCTGGGCCATGAACTCTTTTGAGAAGGGTCTGCTGACAGAAAACGAGACCGACAACATCGCTCTTCACTGGGGAGACCCAGATGGGGCCCTGGAGCTGATCAACAGGATAGCCGCGCGGAGGGGGATTGGCGAAGTTTTGGCCGAGGGTGCATTGAGGGCATCCAAGATCTTAGGTCGTGGGACCGAACGGTTGGTCCCTCATATAAAGGGGCTGAAGCAAAATTCGACCGGTCCAACCGAGCTGGGCCGTACACCAGAAGCCGTCAATCGGATCGAAGAAGTGAAGTGCGCGGCCGACCTCTCAGGGGTCTGCTCTCTGCCCTACGCCAGATTCCCTGCCCTGAGCACCTCCGATCTGGCTGAACAGTTGACCGCCGTCTCCGGTCTTCCCACGGCCGAGGAAGATCTTCTCAGAATCTCAGAGAGAGTCATCCAACTGGAGCGGGCCGTGGCTGTCAGGGACGGGATTGGGCGAACAGAGGAGATCGCGAGATTCAGCTCATAAGAAATATGGAAACATAGAAATTTAGAATCAGGGAGGCTCCATTGGGTTTCTCCAACGGGAGGCATTAAAAAGCCAACGAGTAAGTGATAAGTCCCGTAAGAAGCGTCTTTGTATATTTCCATATTTCCATGTTTAGGAAATCAAAACATGTCCCCATTCCCCAAATCGGCCCATTTCCGTCTCCGGGAAAATTGTGAGAGGAAACCCGTCCGATACGATCCCGATTACCCATTAGTCCTCTTCGTCCTCTTTTCGCGCTGGTCTTTCGGTGTGGCGATTGTGGCAGGTATTTTGCAAATCCGAAACCAATATCTGAGTCTTGTCAAAGTGAGTTTGGCTCTCTCTTTAACTCTCATCCTGGGAGCGATCTTCTTCTCCATCTTTCATTTGAACGACCGCGTGCGCTTCGTGGCCATGATCAAGAATCCTCGATCGCAGGTGAGCCAGGAGGTTCTCTTAGCCGGGGCCTTCACGGCTGCCGTCGCTATCGACTGTTCGATGCTATATCTGTTCGAGCTCCCTCATATGATCACAATCGTGTCGGCGGGTGGGGTGATCGGATTGGGCCTGCTTACTCTTGCAGCCACTGGCTGGGCGTATAAGTTCTACTCCCATCCCTGCTGGAACACAAATATCCTGCCGGTGTATTATCTCATCTCAGGTTTTATTTTGGGCATATCGACCCTCTTTTGGATCGGCGTGAGCTTCTTTCCCCACTGGGTTGTGGCCATATATAGAAGTGTCCTGACGGTCCTGGGCGGTCTTATCGCGCTTCAATTTCTGCTGGGGGTAGGCTATGTGAGGTATGTGAAGGCCGGCCCGGATCGAACGTTGGGGGAGGTGCTTGGGGGCAAGGGGGGAAGGATCGCCCCATGGTACTTTTTGTTTGCCTTCGTCTTTCCTTTCGTGTTTATTGTGGGGTCGGCAGTGGCCAGGGGGCCTTCGGTGATCTCTTCCACCTCCATTCTGGTCAGCTTTATGGCCGGTACATTTTTGGAGAGAATGTTGTTCTTTTTGATTGAGCAACCCAATTACATGCTCCGCACCCTGAGCGAAGGAACATCTTGAGCCTCCCCCATTTAATGGACTCGAGGCGAACAGATTTGCTGCGACTGAGGGAGAGTATCAGAGTTGAGAGGCAATGGACGCTCGGAGATATTCCCGCCAGATCCTCTTTTCTGGGATCGGCTCCGGAGGTCAGGAACTGTTGTCGAAGAGCAAGGCAGTCCTGATCGGTTGTGGTGGGCTGGGTTCTGTCGTCGCCAACTCCCTCGTCCGGGCCGGCGTCGGAAGGATCAAAATTGTCGATCGCGATTACGTCGAAGAGGAGAATCTTCTGCATCAGATTCTCTACGATGAAGAGGACGTGCGGCAGCATCTTCCCAAGGCCACCGCAGCCCAGCGCAGGCTCCTGAGGATCAATTCTGATGCGGAAATCGAAGCAATAGTGGTCGATGTCCACTATGGGAACATCGAAGAGATTATTACAGACTGCGACGTAGTTCTGGACGGCACGGACAATTTCGAGACGCGGTACCTGATAAACGATGCCTGCGTTAAAGGGAACATACCCTGGATTTACGGCGCAGCGGCTGCCAGCCGTGGGATGAGTGCCACCGTGCTTGCTGGCCTCACTCCGTGCCTGCGGTGCATCTTCCCCCAGACCCCTCCTCCCGAACTCCTCCACACCTGCGACACAGACGGGGTCATCGCCCCTGTGGTCTATATGGTGGCCTCCCTTCAGGTGGCCGAATGTCTCAAACTGCTCACTCGAAAGGGGACCCCATCCGGCGAACTCATCTATTGCGATGCCTGGCAGGGAACGTACACTCGGACCAAGCTGGCCCGGCGACAGGAGTGCCCGACCTGTCAAAAGGGGGAGTATCCGGCCTTAAAGGCTCGAGAGGGATCGTCGGTGAATGCACTCTGCGGGCGGAACACAGTCCTTATCACCTATTACAAACCGAAACAAGTTGACCTCGGGGCCTTGGCCAAAAAGCTAAAGCCCGTCGGCTCCGCGGAGCTTTCCGAAGGGATGCTCATGCTCCGCATCGATGGATACCAGATGGCCGTCTTCCCTGACGGGCGGGCGATCATCAAGGGTACTGAAGATCCGAAGGTGGCCAGGGAGATGTATTCGAAATACGTCGGCAACTGAGAGGTACGTGACAATGAAGGTTCATCTTGAAATACGGCTGCTGCCCATGCTCTCCAAGGTCGTGGGCAAGGAGGAGCTCGAATTCGAATTTCCGGGGAGGACTGTCAAAGAGCTCATCGATGAATTGATCCGGCGCTTCGGCAAAAAGGCCGGAGATGCTCTCTTAAACGAGCGGGGTGAATTTGACACCATGATCCAGATCGCCCTCAACAGAAAGCAATGGATAACCGGGGACAGACTGGATACTGCTCTCAAGGAAGGGGACGCGGTAGCCTTTATGCTCCTCATCGGTGGAGGGTAGCCAATACAGGCTGTACATCACCCCGCGCGGCAAAGCCGCAACCAAAAACGTTTTGGGTTAGGGTTACGATACCCGCCCCGTTAAATAAGAGATGACCAAGCAGGAGATAGCAGGGCGTTGATTCTTTAGATGCTCTCGGAAGAGGATGTTAGCTGAACCAATCATTTAACGGGGCCCGCCCCGTGAGATAACTTCATATCTAACGGGGCCCGTTTCGTCTTTCCCTGCGTGTCGGCAGACAGGGGTGACGGTATTCGTCTTTTATTGACGTTACCATGTACCGTAACCGATACCTGCCCGCTTCGCAGCAGGCGGGCGGGCTTCGTCACCTATAGAGCAGGCAGAAATCAGGAGATGGCAATGATCTGGCAGAGCGACTCTTTCGGTTTCCATTATAGGAAAGGAAATCTGTGATGCGAGCTATAGGCATTGTGGGCTTTAAGGAGAGTGGCAAAACCACATTGGCGGTCAATCTGTCTCAGGAGCTGAAACGACGCGGCTACACGGTGACGACGATAAAACACTCCGACAAGAGTCTAACCCTTGCCGGCACTGACAGTGCAAAATTGATAGAGTGTACCGGGCAGGGGGCTGCTGTTACTGAGGCTGAGACGGCACTCTATTTTACAGGTCCGAAGCAATTGGAGGAGGTCTTGAAATATTTTGAGGCCGATTTCGCCGTTATCGAAGGGTTTAAGAACGAGAGGACCTACCCCAAAATTGTCTGCCTGCGGGATGAGACCGAGGCTAAGAGCCTCTTCGATGGACTTCAGATATGCGCAGTGGGATCCGGTGAGGATCTGGCGGTCCCCCTCCTGAAGGATGTTCGAGAGATCGCCGACCTTGTCCTTAGAAGAGCATTTAAGCTGCCGAAATTGGACTGCGGAGGGTGCGATTTCGACACGTGCTACGAGCTGGCTCAGGCGATTGTGGCGGGGAACAGAACCGAGGAGGACTGTGTGGCCCTCCGTCCGAAGACCGTGGTGAAGATCGACGGCCAGACCGTCCCTCTGAATCCGTTCGCCTCAAATATGATCAGGAACACTATTATCGGCATTCTCTCATCCCTGAAAGGGGTGCGCAAAGGGTCGATAGAGATAGCCTTTTCCCCTTGACTTTGAATCTGAGGGAGACTATTTTTCAGATCCGATGGAAGGAGTGGAGGTGTTAAAGAGAGACCACCGTTAAAAGGAGCAACCAACTCTCTTCATGAGGCAACTTCTTGTCATTGCTACGCCGCATCAAGTGCGGGACAAACTCCTGCAGAGCCTGCCCCGGCAGACAGGCCGGAATGACAAATTTGGGGATTTCCGGGAATTTGTTTCGGTTTTCGATATTTGAATTTCGGATTTATGCCTGGTCGGTTTGAGGCGATGCTTCACTAATTAAGTTCCAGCGGTGAGGAGACAAAATTATCGGAAGGGGGAAGAGCATGGCTATGTTCATTACCGAAGAGTGCATCTCCTGCGGCGTGTGCGAACCGGAGTGTCCGCACAGTGCCATCAGTGAAGGCGATGAAATCTACGTCATCGACTCCACACTCTGCACAGAGTGTGAGGGGACGGCCGACGGGCCTCAATGCGTAGGGATCTGCCCGGTGGAGTGCATTGTCCCCTTGGGAGAGTGAATTAGAACAGAATCTATCTCTGACGGACAGGGGAAGATTGGACTCAAAAGGTGCAGGCCGTATTGTGGTCGGGATCAGGGGTGCACTCTTTTTGAGAGGTCAGGTGAACCGCTCTTTCCCCTCCTGGACACCTTTTGAGAGCAGAGAGTTTTTATGGACAGAAGGGTCTTTATTGGCATCGATGTCGGCTCGGTAAGTGCAAAGACCGTCGTCTTGGATGAGCACAAGAGGATTCTCGAGGACCACTATGATCGGGCGAAGGGGCAACCGTTGCCGACGGTGTTGAGGGCCTTAGAGGGGGTCCTCACGCGCTTTTCGCCTCATCAGGTGGCTCTGGTAGCTGTGACCGGGTCGGGTGGGGAGTTGCTGGCTGGCCTGTTGGGGGCTGAGTTTGTCAACGAGATCGTGGCCCAGGCCAGGGCGGTGGGAGCCCTCTACCCTCAGGTGCGGACAGTGATCGAGATGGGGGGCCAGGACTCGAAACTACTCCTCTTGGAGCAGGAGAGCAAGGACGGCGGCTCCCGGCTTGTAGACTTTGCCATGAACACCATCTGCGCTGCCGGGACGGGCTCCTTTCTCGATCAGCAGGCCAGCCGTATGGGACTCTCTATCGAGGAGGAGTTCGGCCGGCTGGCCCTGGGATCGGAGCGTCCCCCAAGGATAGCCGGGCGGTGCAGCGTCTTCGCCAAGTCGGACATGATCCATCTCCAACAGATCGGCACCCCGGACTACGACATTGTGGCCGGCCTCTGTTATGCCGTGGCCCGCAGTTTCAAAAGCAGTGTGGGCCGAGGGAAGAGCTTCCGCAAGCCCGTCGCCTTTCAGGGCGGGGTGGCGGCCAACGTCGGCGTGGTTAAGGCCTTCAAAGACGTCCTCGATCTCAGGGACGAGGAGTTGATCATTCCCGAGCACTTCACCTCCATGGGGGCTATCGGGGCGGTACTGGTGGCCCTGGAGCGCGGGTTCAGGCTTGAGAGCCCATGGCCAGGCCCGGAAGCGATCAGGAGACATTTAGAGAAGCGACAGGTTCCGACCGAAGGGCTGGAGAAACTCTCCCTCGATTACGAACTGGAGAACGAGGCGACTCAGACCAAGCACGCACTCATCACCAGGGATAATAATAAGATCGAGGCGTATGTCGGTGTTGATGTTGGTTCTTTGAGTACAAACGTGGTAGTGCTCGATAGGGATAAAAGAATTCTCGCTCGCCGATATTTACGCACCGCCGGGCGTCCCCTTCAGGCGGTCTGTCGCGGGCTGAAGGAGGTAGGCCAGGAGCTCGGGGACCGGGCCAGGGTGTGCGGGGTGGGCACCACAGGTTCAGGGCGATACCTGTCGGGCGACTACGTCGGGGCCGACGTAGTCAGAAACGAGATCACTGCCCAGGCCACAGCGGCCATCCACTTCGATCCCACAGTGGACACCGTCTTCGAAATCGGCGGTCAGGACTCTAAGTACATCAGCATTGAGGACAGCATCGTCGTCGACTTTGAAATGAACAAAGT
>JBHIER010000075.1:0-10322 GCA_046760705.1 bacterium | reverse complement strand
TCAGATCGAGCCCGAGCCCCTGGAGAATGGGGACATCGATCTCACCTTCCGAGTGGAAGAGAAGCCGACTGGTCAGGCAAATTTTGCCGCCGGCTACAGTGCTCGGGACAAGGTGGTCGGCTCCATTGGGCTTTCCATCCCCAATTTCAGGGGGATGGGGCAGCGGCTCGACTTCGCCTGGGACTTCGGTCAGATCAGGAAGACGATCCGCTTCGGATTTTCGGAGCCGTGGCTCTTCGGCACCCGGACCAGCATGGGGGTCGATGTCTACCGCTCCTCCAGGAACTGGACCACGTACTACAACGAACGGAGAACAGGAACGGCGTTGAAGGTGGGCCGACGGCTGAAATGGCCTGACGACTACTTCAGACTGTACGGAATCTACCGCTGGGAACAGGTGCAGTATACGGACATCGACCCTGAGAGGGCCCCTCCAGAGCTTCTGGACATCAAGTGGCCGCGCACCACATCCAGTATCAGCTTCTCCCTCACCCGCGACAGTCGGGACCTGCCCGAGTTTGCCACCTCGGGCTCGGTCAACTCCTACTATATTCAGTTGGCCGGGGGGCCTCTGGGGGGAGATTACGACTATCATAAGCACACGTTGGACGTGTACTGGTACTTCCCCATGTACAAGAGACTGACGCTCATGTTGAAGGGGCAGGGTGGGATCGTCCGCAGTTTCGGCTCCTCGGACTATGTACCTTTCAGCGAACGGTTCTTTCCAGGAGGGACAAGTTTCGACGGAATAATCAGAGGGTATGACGATCGATCGGTGGGCCCGCGGAGCCAAAAGACGGAAATCGGCGGAAGAACAATGCTCATCTTCACCTTAGAGGGCCAGTTCCCCATAGTGGAACACCAGATCTACGGGGTTCTCTTCGCCGATGCCGGGAACGCCTGGGCCACCCTCTCGGAGACCGATCCCTTCGATCTGCAGAGGAGCGTCGGCTTCGGAATTCGCGTCGTGGCCCCCATGATCGGGCTGATCGGCATCGATCTGGCCTACCGACTGGACGATCTCTTTGAGCAGAAGAAGGGGGAGTGGCAACCCCATTTTCAGATGGGCACAGCTTTTTAGATGCGGGTCAAAGGGAGTAACTCCACTTATCATACCTTCACGTTCGGTTCATTTCAAGATAGGGCCTTTTCGATTTTCACTCTTTTCAAGGAGGAAACCATGCTGTCTGTTCGTCGCTCTCTGCTGTGGGCAGTAACTCTGGGATTTGGGATGCTCCTCGTCCCCTCTGTAAGGGGTCGGGCTGCCGATCTGAAGATCGGCTACATCGACTCGCAGAGGATCTTCCGCTCTTACAAGGGTACTGCCGACGCTCAAGCCAAGCTCGATAGGGAGGTGGCCGAATGGGAGAAGAAGGCTGAAGCTATGAAAAAAGAGGTCGAAGACCTCCAGAAAGAGTTGGACGCTCAGAGCCTTCTGCTGAGTGAGGAGAAGAAGAGGGAGAAGGAACAGACCCTTCAGGCCAAGTACGCCGAGTACCAGCAGTTCGTGACCAGTATTTGGGGACCCCAGGGCGAGGCCATCAGGAGCAATGAGGAATTGACCAAACCGATCATTGAGAAGATCGATGCCATTCTCAAAAAGATCGGGGAAGAAGAGAATTACACCTTCATCTTTGACGCCGTGGGCGGCGGCCTCGTTTATGCGAAACCGACCTTCGATCTGACGGATCAAGTTATCGAAGAACTGAACAAAGAGACAGAATAGGTCAGACGCAGATGCGGTTCACTCCGGAGGGAGATGGGCCCCCTCTCAAGCTCGGGCTTTCGAAATGACGACACGCTCGCTCTTTTTCCCTTTGTCGATGATCTGAAATTTGTACCCATACTTGGCCAACTTCTCGATCTCTTCAGCAGAGAGCGATCGCAGCGAGGGTCGCGCACAGAGTTCCCTCATAAAGGTCGTTCTCTCCTCGCTCTCCTTACACTGATCGTAACGCTGGAGTATCTTCTCGATATTATTGGAGAATGCCTTCAGGATATCTGTCTTGTCATATTTTTTCAGGAGGGCATCAAACTGTTTCTCAGTGATCTTTGCTCGATCGACCTTCTCTTTTCTAAAGATCTCCTCAATCTGAGTGAAAGCCTCCTTTCTGATCAGTTCATCCCGGTCAAATCGCTCCAGTTCCTTCGGCTTTGAATACTTCGGCAGAGCGTCGCTCAAAGCCGCGATCAGATCTCCGGAGTAGATGGACTGCAGGGGGATCCATAATCCATGAGCTTCGATGATCTGTTTCTCCCCCATAATATCTAAGATGACCTCCTTGACCAGGTCCGTATCAATTTCACAACTCTTATTAGTGACGAACTCTTTCAATTTTGCTTTGACCACGTCCCTGTCCATAAACCTTGGCTTGACATTGATCTCTTTATAACAGAGGGAGAGGGCGTACACATAGGACCGTAAGATACTTGTAAATCTCTGTGCCCCTTTCCTTTTTGCCTTAAAATAGTCGTGAGGAAAACTCTTGTCCATACATCGACAGTAGGTATCTATCTCCCGAATCTCTTCGTTGCCAAATTTAATTCTCTTCAGCATTCAGACTCCCCATCTCCTATTTCTAATGTTTTGTAAAATAGAGCTATCTGAGCATTTGATCAAAGACAGAAGGCCATAACCTGGCCGTTATGACCCTTCTTGTAAGTGCCGAAGGGGGGATTTGAACCCCCACGCCCATACGGGCACTGCGCCCTGAACGCAGCGCGTCTACCAAATTCCACCACTTCGGCAAATATAAGAATACACACAGATAAAAATAATACTTTCCCTTATGAAAGTCAAGTTTTTTATTGCCTAAAATTCTGGTGCATCATATATTGAGGCGAGTTTTAGGAGCGAAAATGGATGTTATTGCCACAAATCGCAAAGCCCGGCGCGATTACCATATTCTGCAGACCAGTGAGGCGGGTATCGTTTTGACGGGCACTGAGGTTAAATCCCTCCGCCTGGGACGGGCCAACCTTAAGGACAGTTATGCCCGGGTTGAAAACGGGCAGGTCTACCTCTACGGTATGCACATCAGTCCCTACGAACAGGGGAACCGGTACAACCCCGATCCCAAGCGGAAACGGAAGCTCCTGCTGCACAGATTTGAGATTCGGCGCCTGATGGGCAAGGTCCAGGAGAAGGGGCTCACGTTGGTCCCCCTGAAGTTATATTTCAACCGCGGAAATGCGAAGGTGGAGCTGGCCTTGGTGAGAGGGAAAAAGGAGTACGACAAGCGACGGGCCATTGCTGAGCGTGACGCCCAGCGGGAGATGGAAAGGGGGTTCAGAGAAAGATATGAACGATAGCTCTCAATCCCATCGCGCCGCATCCTGTTGGCTGCTGACGATCCGGCTCCTCGGAGGGGCCTGCCTTCCATTGGCCATAACGTTGACCGCCTGGGGTTCTTCCATTCCAGTGATTTCGAAAGGTGGACACATCCAGGATCACATAAGCGCTCTGGAGCTGAACAAGGTGACCTACGTATCGGTGAACGATCTGGCCAAGATTTTGTGGGCCAAGCAGTATTGGTCGGCGGAGAAAAAGAAGATGGACCTCAGATTTGGTGGTCACCTGATGACGTTGACCGTCTCCAATCCGGTTGTTGTCATCGACCGAGAGGCCTTTCACATGGTGCTGGAGACGGTCTACCGCGAGGGGGCCGTCTGGGTGCCCATCGGGATATTCTGCCAGATTCTAAATCGGGCCGCACCGGGCTGGCTGCTGTGGAAGGAGGAGTCGAAGCAGCTTGAGGTTCTCTGCCCAGGCTTTAATGTGGTCGACATCGAAATAGAATCCAAGAGGAACGGCACCCTGGTCACCATCCCCACCACCGAAACCTTCTCCATTGAGCACTCTGTCAGCCCTTCCAACTGGCTCAACATAACGGTCCTTGGGGGGAGGCTCGACCCCGAGGCCTTCAACTCTTCGTCAAAAGAGGGGCTCGTAAGAAGAGTGCGGGCCTATCAGTTCAGTGAATCGTGTCAGATCTCCCTTCAACTGTCCGGCCCAGTTTCCGATTACAAAGTCTTTCAGAGGGAGGAACCCCATCAGATTGTCACCCTTTTGCGGGGGACTCAGAGCGATCTTGCCCCCTCGTCGAAGGGAAGGACGAGCCCCGCAGAGCTGAAACCGAACAGATCTCTGGCCCTTTTCGATCTCATCGTTCTCGATGCCGGTCACGGTGGAAAAGATCCCGGGGCCGTTGGCTCGACGGGGCTCAAAGAGAAGGATATCGTATTGGACGTGACCAAACGGTTGGCCGATCTGCTGCGCAGACGTTTAGGGGTGGAGGTCATCTTGACCCGGGACGACGACACCTACATCCCCCTGCAGCGGCGCACCGAAATTGCCAACAGTACCGGGGGAGACCTCTTTATCAGTATTCACGCAAACGCTTCGAGGAGAGGAAAGATCGGTGGGTTCGAGACATATTTTCTCTCCCCGGCCAAAAACGACGAGGCCAGAGCAGTGGCCATGCGTGAGAACGCAGCCCTCAAGTTTGAAGAAGAGTACGGCTGGGCTACGACCGAGCTCAGCGATGAGGACTTCGTCCTCGACTTGGTCGGCGACATGCTTCAGAGCTCCTTTCTCAAAGAGAGCGAGGCCCTGGCCGGCCTCATCCAGACGGAAATGGACAGAAGATTGGACATCAAAAACCGCGGGGTCGACCAGGCCGGATTCTTTGTCCTCGTCGGAGCAAAAATGCCGTCGGTTTTGATTGAGCTCGCCTTCATCTCTAACAGATATGAAGAGAAACTTCTGAAAGAGAGACGGTTTCGACAGAAGATCGCCGAGGCCATCTTTGATGGAATCCGACGCTTTAAGACCAAGTACGAAAGCAGGATGTAACTCATCGGTGAAAACTCAAAAGGTGAATGAGGATCCTAAGCCGATTGGGGTCTTCGACTCCGGTGTGGGCGGCCTCACCGTGGTCAGGGAGATCCACAGAATACTGCCTCAGGAGAGCACGGTCTATTTCGGGGACACGGCCAGGGTCCCGTACGGCCCTAAGTCGGAACGTCTCGTGAGGCGGTTTGCCCTTCAGAACTCCCGCTTCCTAACCGGGCTCGGGGTAAAGGCCATCGTGATCGCTTGCAACACAGCCTCGTCGGTCGCCCTGGACACCCTCCAGGAGCATCTCTCTCTGCCTGTGCTCGGAGTGATCGAACCCGGGGTGAAAGCAGCGGTGGAGGCGACAAAGACAGGGAAGCTCGGGGTCGTCGGCACAGTCGGAACGATTGAGAGCCGGGCCTATCACCGGGCCATTCGCCGGCATGGTCCCGAGTTGGAGGTCTTCGCTCAGGCCTGCCCCCTCTTCGTCCCTCTGGCCGAGGAAGGCTGGCTGGACCGACGATCCACCTTTCTCATTGCTGAAGAGTATCTGGCTCCCCTCAAGAGGTGCTCCATCGATACTCTGATCCTCGGCTGTACCCACTATCCCCTCTTAAAGCCTGTCATTTCGGAGGTGATGGGACCTGAGATCACCCTCATCGATTCGGCCGAACAGACAGCCAGGGAGCTCCATTCCCTCTTAAAGGAGAGCAACAGGTTGAGTGATCGATTTGAGGCCGGGAGGCGGACCTATTTTGTGAGCGACGTGCCGCGCCGATTCCGAGAGATTGCGGAGCGGTTTCTGGGCAACACCCTCGGCTCGGTGGAGCGTGTCGATATTGAAACCTTCGACGGTTGAAAAGGGGATATGTTTAACAGATCGGACAGCAGAGAGCCGGACCAGATCAGGCCCATAGCCATCCATCGCAATTATCTCGAACACGCTGAGGGCTCTGTGCTCATCGAAGTGGGCAAGACTCGGGTGGTCTGCTCGGCCACTCTCGAGGAGGGGGTTCCGCCTTTTCTGCGGGGGTCGAACCAGGGCTGGATCACCGCTGAATACGGAATGTTGCCCCGTAGTGGTGAGAAGCGCCTCGTCCGCGAGTCGACGAGGGGGCGGATCGGCGGTCGGACCCACGAAATTCAGCGCCTCATCGGGCGTTCCATGAGGGCGGTGACCAACCTGGCCTATTTGGGCGAGCAGACCATCCTCATCGACTGCGATGTCATTCAGGCAGACGGGGGAACGCGCACGGCTTCGATCACCGGGGGATTTGTGGCCCTCTACGACGCGCTCCGGCGCATCGGGGGCGACAGATTGATCGAGGCCGGCTTGGTCACCGATCTCATCGGGGCCGTCAGTGTGGGCATCGTCCAGGGGATGCCCTTAGTCGATTTGAGCTACGAGGAGGATTCTCAAGCCGACGTAGACATGAACATCGTCATGACCGGTTCCGGTACATTCGTCGAGATTCAGGGGACAGCGGAGAGAGCCCCCTTCTCCGAAACGAAGTTGAGCAGCCTGCTCGCCCTAGCCAAGAAGGCCATCGGAGAGATCGTTGAAACCCAACGGACCGTTCTCCAGATTGGCTCGAAATGAAACTGGTTGTAGCCACACGAAACAGGGGCAAGATCAGGGAGATCAAAAGCATCCTCCACGATCTCGGTCTCCAAATCCTCTCCTGCCTCGACTTTCCTGAGCTACCCCAGGTGGTCGAGGACGGTGAGAGCTTTCGAGAGAACGCCATCAAAAAGGCCGAGACAGTCTGCAAGTACGCCCTTCTCCCCTCCTTGGCCGACGATTCCGGTTTGGAGGTGGACGCCTTAGGGGGAAGACCCGGGGTTCTCTCCTCCAGATTTGCTGGTCCGGAGTGCAGTGACGAGAAAAATATGGCGAAGCTTCTGAAGCTCATGCGGGATGTGCCGCAGAGCCGGCGGCAGGCCCGGTTCCGCTGCGTCGTAGCCCTCGCTCTGCCCGGTGAGGCCCCTCAAACAGTGGAGGGCAGGTGCGACGGCATTATTTCGTCAGAGCCGCGAGGTAGGACCGGCTTCGGCTACGATCCTATCTTCGTTGTTCCCGAATACGGAAAGACCTTTGCCGAACTGGGAGAAGGGGTGAAAAACCGGATCAGCCACCGGGCCAGAGCCCTCTTCTCAGCCAAAAAGCTGCTGGTGGAGATACTAAAGACCTGAGTGATCGATCGTACCACCAGTAAATGGCGATACGTAACACAATTTGCGAAATAGACCCCTGAGGGAAAAGAGGAGGGAACCAAATGAGGGACCAGTGGTATGTGTTGGCCAGTGTCCTTCTCAATGTGATAGGGCAACTATTCATCAAAAGAGGAGCCCTGTTGAAGGGGCCCCTCGATCTTCAGCCGAAGATGGCACTCTGGACCATATATCAAGCCATCTCCAGTCCATTCATCCTCTTTGGCCTGCTGCTCTATTGTATCAGTGCCCTCTTCTGGATCGTTGCCCTCTCCCGGATTGAGTTGAGCTACGCCTATCCCATATTGAGCCTCGGTTACATACTGATCCTATTCCTGTCCTACTGGCTGTTTCACGAAGATCTCAACACGCTGAGGATATTGGGAACAGCCTCCGTTGTTGTCGGGCTCTGTCTCATCTTCAAAAGCTGAGGAGACTTTCAGCCTTAAGACCGTTTCTATGAGCGTCAGGAATCTGGAGTGCATTTGCCTTCAAATGTAGTGTAGCCCCTTGTGGGCGTATATTCTTCTGTAGTGTCGCCCCTTGCCTGCCTGTGCGTGAGCACGCAGACAGGTGGGCGTGAATGTTACGGGGACAAGCCCCTACACTACCTCACTCGAAATGACAATTCGTTCAAGGATTGTCCGTTTTGTTTGATTCATACCTGAAATGAGGAAACGAAGAAAAAGGGAACCCAACAATATTTCTGGCGCTTCGACATCGATGGGTCCTTCCGATCGATCGAACATCCGTCACCATCTGCCCTTCATTGTGGCATTGCTCCTTCTCTCGTTGGGGCTGCGCATCCTTCCTTATTATTCGATGGTCTTCACCGGAGAGGGTCCCATTATCAGGGATCCGGACGCCTGTTATCATCTCCGGAGGGCGGAGCTAATCCTTCACTCTTTTCCCGCCATACCGGTCTTTGACTCATATATGAATCATCCCTTCGGTGCGTACATCATCTGGCCGCCCCTGTATGATCTCCTCCTCGCCGGAGTATGGGGGGTGTTCAACCTTTTTCCCGGCCAGAGCTCACCGCCAGGGGGGCTTCCCTTTCTCCCTCCATTTCTTTTCGCTTTGGCCGGGCTTGTCGTTTACAGGATGGGTCTGCGCCTGTGGCCGGGGCAGAGGTGGCTCGCCTTTGGGGCGGCTCTGGCCCCGGTGGTCCTGCCCATTGTGGTGCTTTACTCTTACGTAGGGCAGCTTGACCACCACGCCGCCGAGTTTCTGTGTGTGGCCCTGTTTATGGACGCGCTGTTCATAAATCTTCCAAAACTGCGAAAAGGCTTTGAACCGAGCTGGATCATCCCCGGCCTCATTTTCGGCCTGGGTCTGTTGGTCCAGCACGGCCTTCTTCTCCTGGAGGCGGTCTTGTTCTTCTCTCTCTTGCTCTCAGCCGGAGTCCGCACTCGCTCAAAAATCTGGGTCTTTGGTGGGGTAGTCAATGCGGTTGCCTTCGCCGTCACTCTGCCCTTTGGTCTCTACTATTACGTGCGAGGAGTCCCTCTGGCCCACACCCATTTCGGTCTCTTCCAACCGCTGGTCGCTCTGGAGATGGCCCTTTTTTACAGCACCCTGTGGCTCGGGTTAGCTCCCCCCACTTGGCTCTCTCACCGCTGGAGGAGCCCGGCCCGGGTCGTCACAGCAGCTCTGACCCTGGTCTTGGCCACTTATCTGTTGCACCACACCTTAGCCGGGACCACATATCTGGTCCGAACCTGGTCCGGATGGCAGGCTCAAATCGCAGAGAGCCATTCCTTGGTGCGAATCTCCCTGACCAGGGCCTTCGATGAGCTCAGCCGGTACATGTCCTGGGCGGTCTTTCTCCTGCCCCTGGGCTGGGTGATGATGCTCAGCCGCTGGCGTCGACTCAGCCCTCAAGAATGGACCCTCTTTCTTTCCACCCTCACCTTCGCCGTGTTTGGTCTGTTCCAGATCCGTTTCCTGCCCTATTTAGCTCTCCTCTTAGGTCTGATGGTAGCCTTCCTATTCCAGACGGTGCGAAAGAGATTGCCCTATGAAAAGCCTTTCCTTCTCTTCACAGCCATTGTTCTCACGGTCTCTTATTATCCGTGTGCGGAGTCGATCGGAGCGAAGGATGTCACCTTCGAAGTTTACAATCAGATGTCCCCGATCCTGAGATGGCTGAGAGAGAAGAGCCCCCCCGACTCCCTCTATTTTCACCCCGACACTTCCCCGGAGTACGGTGTAGTTTCTGATTGGAACCTCGGCCATTACATCCAGTACTACGGCCACTGGCCGGTACTGGCCGACAACTTTGGTGAGCACGCCACCGACCTGAGTAGGTTGAACCGGTTCTTCTTCTCCACCGACAATGAAGAGACTTACAGATTTCTGGACAAGAACAGTGTTCGATATGTTCTCTGCCAGGATCTTCCGAGCATGTATCAGAGCATGATTTTGGACGGGAGCGTGCTGGCCTATGTCTCCGATTTTGACAGATCCACCGGTCGGATCGTCTTCGCCCCCAAGATGTTCCCCACTGTCCTCTGTCGTCTCGTCTGGCGCTACGGGGCTGCTTTCATAGACGTGGAAAAGGGCACCTACTATCCCCCTTTGGATCGTCTCCGCCTCGTTGCTGAGAGCCGCGGGCGGGATGAGACATTGAGAGCGCCTGAGGTGGCCCGGATCAAACTCTTCGAATATGTGCCCGGCGCTCGCCTCCGTGTAACGGGATTGCCTCCTGATACAGAGATCGTCCTCTCGGCCAAGGTTCGCACACCCCACGGGCGAATGTTTCCTTACATCCAACTTCAGAGATCGGACAGCTTAGGAAATCTTTCAGCCACTCTCCCCTACCCGAACCGGAAGGAAAACAGTCCGTACGCTGAGGAGTACAGACTGCTCCTGGGAAACCAGAAAAAAGTTCTCTCACCTGTGACAGAGAGGATGGTCTTGGAAGGCCAGAGGGTGGAGGAGGTTTGGGAGTAGGTGCAGGGCGAACTTACCCCGTTTTTCTGTCACCCTGAACCAGGTCCCTCCGAATGCAGGGATCTCACCTTCACAACTTAAGAGATTCTGACCGTCGTCAGAATAACATGAGGGAAGCAAGGCTGGGGCAGGAGTTGAACCCCTGCCCCTGAGAATTCCGCCGCACGCCGCTCGGAATGACTTTAAAAATGTGATATTTTATACAACTTGGGTTTGGCATTGAAGGCAACTTTTTTTATATTATCAGAGTCGTTTCTTCGGGGTGTAGCGCAGCCCGGGAGCGCGCCTGCTTTGGGAGCAGGAAGTCGGAGGTTCAAAT
>JBHIER010000074.1:0-10372 GCA_046760705.1 bacterium | reverse complement strand
CGAACGGACCGCCCCCTTTCCCGCTTCTTACACTTACAGATATACGGGACTGAAGAATGATACCACCTCCGAGGTTGAACTCATTACGAACCTCATGCAGCGGACTTACAGAAGCCACTTCCACTATCCATCGGAAGGCGAAGACGTGACGACCATCGGTCCGTACGAAGTCCGGATCATCTCTGCCGACAGCAGTCGCATCGTATTTGAGCTGAAGGGCTATGTGCAGTTGCCGGAGGCGAAGGAGGAGGTGGCTGAGGCGAAGGTCCCTGCTGATACTGGGTTAGTAGCGCTGGTGCAGTCCCAGATTGAAGCACTCCCCAAAAGCTCAAAGGAATATTTCTCTCGCGCCTATATTCGGGCTACGGAAGGGAACTACGATGAAGCCAAAAGGGATCTACAGACAGCCCTGGAGATGGACTCCAGTTTTTTTGAGGCCCGCCTCTTGCTCGGATGGATTCTATTAGAGCAGAACGACAACCGAGCCGTTGAACAATTAAGGAGATGCAAAAAATTGAAGCCGGATGATCCAACTGGCCTTTATTTCACAGCCTATAGTCTTGAAAGGTTCGGATCCTCAGACGAAGCCTTCGACAGTTACAAGAGTATAGTTGAGAGGGACTCAACAGACGAGAGGGCTCTTTTTCAACTGGCATCTATCTATGAAGCCAGGGGTGACTCTCTGAAGGGTGCAGAGCTTCTTGAGAAAGCCCGCGGCTTTAGACCAAATGTAGATTCCATCTCCGTCACACCAGCCCTTTCGGAAATTCCCCACGAGTTCTGGTGGGTTGAAGAGATGCCCCGACTGACCCATTTCGAGCAGCCAGAGTATCCTGAAATTGCCAGGAAGGAGAGCCTCGAATGTGTCGTCATCGTCAGTATCCTGGTTGATGAAAAGGGGAACGCGGCTGATGTAAAGATCTACGAACCGTGTGGTGATGTGGGGTTCAACGAAGGTGCTCAGGCCGCGGCGCACAAGTGCACGTTTACGCCGGGGAAGCAGCAGGGTAAACCGGTCAAAGTTTGGGTCAACGTCCCCTTTCGGTTCGAATTGGCAGAGAGAGAGGCGGACTTGGCAGGTTCAGAGAGACCGAAGAAGGGGGTAACTGAACGGGAAGTGGCATTTCTTGATTCAGTGGAGATCGAGGAGGCTGCACTCCCTCATGCTGGGGTAGTAGAGCCGCAATTGGTCGAGTTTGTCCAGCCGGAATATCCCCAGCAGGCCCTCAAGGATAGAGTTGAGACCACCGTCCTGCTCAACGTGCTCGTCGGCCGTGACGGTTCGGTGAATCACGTGACATTTGTCCAACCCGATACCCTGAACGTAGGGTTCAATGAGGCGGCCGAGGCGGCCGCACGACGGTGCCGCTTTCGGCCGGGATTGAGGGACGGAGCCCCGGACACAATGTGGGTGGAGCTTCCCATTGCTTTTACCCTCCCATCAACCCCGAGTCCCCACGATTCGCTCGCTGCAACGCCCGGGGAGACTGTGACGGGAGAGGGGGAGACGCCGATTCAGCCCAAGGTCCAAAACAGGGCCTCCGCCTATGTTGAGGCCACCATGCTCGCCCAGAAGGGAGACTACGACGAGGCTCTGCAGATTTTGAAAAACAACCTGGAGCCCAATCCCAGAGACCAGAACGGACAACTCCTGTTGGGATTGATAACTCTGGCCAAGGAATCGGGCAAAAGAATGGAGGAGGTGACGCCCTTGGTCCAAGGGCCGAAGCCCGATGAATACTGGTGGGTGGACACCATGCCTCAAATGGAGGAATTTAGAGAGGCGATCTATCCGAAGGAGGCAGAGGAGTCGCGGGCCGAAGGGACTGTTCTGCTCTATGTGCTTGTCGACGAGAGGGGCGCTGTACAAAAGGTGACGGTCGTAAACCCGGCAGATGAGCCGAGTCTCAATGCGGCCGCCGAGCAAGCCGCCAGAGAGTGCACCTTTGCACCTGGAACACTTCAGGGGGAACCGGTCAAGGTGTGGACCCCGCTGCCGTATACGTTCCGATTGAGCGAGTGAATTCGAGGGCAGCCTATTGGGCCGGGCACTGCCGGTCCTGATCCGATACCAGCAGACCAAAGGGGGTAATGAATGATAAAGGAGAAGATAGCTCAGACAGTGGCAATTCTGAAGGAGAAGAAGATCGATGCCTGGATGATCTTTGTCAGAGAGAGCCATACTGTGCACGATCCCAGCCTCGACTTTATTCTGGGCACAAGCTGCACTTGGCCGTCGGCCTTTATCATCACCCGGGACGGAAGAACCGTCGCCATCGTCGGCAGCCTGGATGTGGCCAACATCGAATCGAGAGGATGTTATGACGAAGTGATCGGATATAAGGAGTCGATCAAAGAGCCTCTCCGCAATGTGCTGAGGAGGCTCGATCCCAAAATGATCGCCGTAAACTACTCTAAGGATTCGCATCTGGCCGACGGCCTGACCCACGGGATGTATTTGAACTTGACCGAACATCTCCGCGGGACGCCCTTTGAGAAGCGGATCGTCTCCTCTGAACCTGTGGTGGCCGCCCTTCGGGGGCGGAAATCGCAGACCGAGATCGAACGGATCAAAGAGGCCGTCCGGCTCACCCAGGCCATGTTTGGACGCGTCTCCGACTTCATCCAGTGCGGGCGGACCGAAGAGGAGGTTGCCAACTTCTTGAAAGGCGAAGTTGCCAAGGCCGAGGTCGATCTGGCCTGGGACCCCGACTACTGCCCGTCGGTCTTCACTGGGCCCGAATCGGCCGGGGCCCACGCCGGCCCCACCGATCGGAAGATCGATCGCGGTCATCTGTTAAACATCGACTTCGGGATCAGGAAGGATGGTTACTGTTCCGACCTTCAGCGAACGTGGTACATCCTCCGGGAAGAGGAGCATGAACCGCCTGCAGCGGTGCTGAAGGCCTTCAACACTATCCAGGAGGCCATTCGGTTGGCCGCTGAGAGGTTGAGGCCCGGTGTCGAGGGGTGGACTGTGGATGAGGTGGCCCGCAGCCACATCACCTCCTCGGGCTACGAGGAGTATCCCCACGCTCTGGGCCATCAGATCGGACGCTTCGCCCACGACGGGGCAGGGCTCCTCTGCCCAAAATGGGAGCGCTACGGGAACCTGCCCTTCGAAACTGTTGAAAAGCAGCAGGTGTACACTCTGGAACCTCGGATTACACTGAAGGAATACGGGGTGGCCACCATTGAAGAGATCGGAGTGGTGAGGGCCACCGGCTGCCAGTTTCTATCTGAACCCCAAGAGGAGATCTATTGCGTAAGGGAGTGACAGTACCAAAAGAACCACTCCTGAAATATGTGAGTATTCATTTTGCGATTCGAAGTCTCGCTATGCGAGACTCTATCCTGAGCATAAAAAGACTGAGCAGGCTATAGCCGTTTGAGAGGGACAAAATAAGAGGATATAGGAAGGATAGTATGGGTAGGCTTAGCTTATCGTTTTGTCAATCAACCCCGGCTAGTCACCTGCTCAGATTTACTTATCAAAATACTCTTTTGCCGACTCTCAATCGCATCTCTTCTCTCCTGGGCAACTTCCTTTAATGATGTTGAAATCCAACCGATGAAACCCTATGGGTAGTACCTCTATTTTCCATAGACACAATATATAGCCCTATTCTGAATTTGTCAAGGAAAAAATTGAGAATTTTTTTCAGGAGGGGACCGATGGTTCACAGAGGGTTCTTCCGACCCGTCGGAGTTGGGAAAGCTCGCTGGTGTATCGGCGTCCTTTTGATGGTCGGTTGCGCGGCTGAAGTGAGCAGGGAGCCGCTGGTAGATGTGGCCGCTTTGGACTCGACCGTCGTCATCGATCTCAAATACGCCACCGCTGATAACTTTCTCGGCAAACCGGTCTACCCGGTCAGCCGTTGCCTTCTGAGGAGGAGCGTCGCCCAGCGGCTGGTCCGGGTGCAGCGAGCTCTGGAGCCGGAGGGGTTGGCCGTGAAGGGGTGGGACGGAAGACCCTGGTTGACGGCCGAGGCCGAGAGCTGGAGATGCCCACAGGGTACCCTTCCCAGCGAATGGTGGCATTTCGACGACCCCAGTTGGGAGAGGTTCCCAATACTGGATGTGCCTCTGGACAAAATCCCTGTTGACTGACCGGCTGAGGTGGAATTTCCGGACAGACACTGTTTAGTTATTAGGAAAAAACTCAGACATGAAATTTCTGGCCTCCTCTACGGCCATCAGTCTCCCAACAGGCCTGAGCTTTACATGACGTCCGAAGGCATATAGCCCGATTGGATCTTTAAATATCCTTGCAGTCCCTCCGTTCCCCAATAGACCGCCAGGGCGAAATTTTCGCCAAGTCTCCCCATTATGCAGCAGTAACCAACTTCACCACTCACTGGATCCTGAACTCCGAACAGATCCGAATCCAACATCCCATTCCAACTCTCAATCTCCTTGAACTCCATCGCCATCTTGTATAAGATCCTCCACTCTCCAACAGACGGTGACGATTCTCGTTGAGCAGACATCTTTCCAAGCTCCTTCGATTTTGATGTTCATCTACCTGTCGGTAATAAATTCGTGTTCCTGGCTCTTCACCGTGAGGACCGGGCACGGCGCTTTACGCACCACCTTATCCGTCGTACTCCCTAAAAGAATATGGTCGACGGCCCCCAGGCCGCGGGTGGCGATGACGATCAGGTCTGCTTTTTTCTCCTCGGCAAAATCGACAATTTGAACGTGGGGATTCCCTTCGGCCACATGGTTTTCGACCCTCATGCTCTCCAGGTCAAAATCTTTTGCGAACTGGCCCATGGCTTCAGTGGCTCTGGTTTTGAGATCGGGTACAAAATCCAGGATGGTCTTGTCCCAGGTGGTATAAAAGGCGGGATGGATCCAGCCTTCAACCACGTGCAGCAGATCCAGGTGGGAGCCGTACAGCTTGCCCAGGGAGACCGCATACCGCAGGGCGTTCTTACACGGCTCAGAAAAGTCGACCGGTACCAGGATGCGTTTAAAGATCATGTTTCTGGTTCCCACGCCATGCTCCGGGCCGACGGTGAGGACCGGACACGGGGCCGAGCGCACCACCCGCTCGGCCACACTGCCCAGCAGGAAGTGGCTGAGGGCCGTCCTGCCGTGGGTGCCCATGGTGATGAGGTCCACTCCCCTCTGCTGAGCGTACTCGATGATCTCCGTTGCGGGTGAGATACCGCGAAGGCTGACCTTTGCGATCTTCACTCTCTCCTTCGTCTCCTCATCCACAGACCCGTCCATGCGGGTGCTGGCAATGGCCTCCATCGACTGGTAGCACTGGGAGAGGTCTGGGAACCGATGGTCAGGGTTGTGGGGATCGTCCTGGTAGATGACGATGGTGTGCAACATGATGAGCTCACTACCGAACTTCTGAGCCAGGTGAGTGGCGTGGCACAGGGCCTGATTGGCACACTCCGAAAAGTCCGTGGGGAATAAAATTTTCTCAACAGTGATCATAGTAGACTCCTTATTGAAATCCAAAATCCAAAATCCAAAATCCAAAACTTCAATTTGAATCTGTTTCGGATTTGAAAATTGTCCGAGGCCACTCTTGAATCCCAAATAGTAGATTGCTGAGTCAGAACAGACTCATCTGTGTCTCCTCGCTTGTCTTAGATTCGTCAAAGATGTAGATCTCGCCGTATACACCATCGTAGCCGGGGAGAGTCCGGATGCGCTCCTGGCGTACCCTGATGATCCCTTCGAGGACCCTATCGGGTGTCCCGCGGGCCAGTTCCTCTTGGGAGAGGTTGAGCAGAATATCGAACTCCGGGCCCAGTCGGTGGATGAGCCTGGTGTAGAGATCGGTAACCGCCTTTGTCCCCACCCCTTTCTGCAGGGCGGCGGCAATAATCTCCACCAGGGGAACGAGGTGCTTGCCCGGAATGGCCCCTTCAGGGACGAAGCCCTCCGGTCGATCGGCCAGACTCTCCACCCGATTCATCACGCCGATGGTCAATTTCCGTCCGCAGATGGGGCAGAGATCGTAGTTCTGTCTGGACTCGCTGGGGGCCAGGCGCACATTGCATTGTCGGTGGCCATCGTAGTGATACTTGCCCTCCTGGGGGAAGAACTCCACGGTGAAGAGAAACCGCTTCCTATCCTTGCTCTTTATAGCCCCCATTATTTCGTAATAGTCGAGCCGGGCGTCGAAGACGTTGGCCTCCCGACCGATCTTTAGCGGTGAGTGGGAATCGGAGTTGGAGATCAAGACGAACCGGTCCAGGGTACTCAGCCGCCAGTTCATGGCCGGATCGGAGGAGAGCCCGGTCTCGATGGCGTAGATGTGCTCTGTCTCCTCCTGGAAGCAGTCGTCGATGGAATCAAAACCGGCGTTAGCCCCGTAGAGGGAGAACCAAGGGGTCCAGGCGTGGGCCGGGACGATGAGACAATCCGGGCAGATGTCCAGGACGATTTTCACCAGGTCCCGGGCAGTGAGGGCAAGATTGGGGCGACCGTCAGCGGCCAGATTGCCAAACCGGTCCAGCTCGGTATTGATCCTGTCCACAACGTCGAAGTTAGGGGCGAAGATGATGTTGTGGATGCGCTTCCCTCTACCGTGCTTGGAGAAGTTGTTGCAGACCTCAGCGGTGAGCACAAAGTGGGTCTCCCCGTGCCTGAAGAGACCGTTGCCGCAGTCCTCCAGGCTCTCCTTCAGCTCTCGCAGCCACTGCGGGTGAGTGAAATCGCCGGTGCCCAACAACTGAATCCCTTTCATCCTGGCATATCGGTCGAGATGAGCAATGTCCATCCCCTTGCTCGTGGCCCGGCTGTACTTGGAATGGACGTGAAAATCGGCGATGAACTGAGCCATCACTCCCTCCCTACTCTGGGCTGTCAGCCACAGAGGTGCTGAGAGCTTTCAAATACAGGAGTCCGTGGGATAAAATATCTATCCTCCGTAGCCTGCCTCCGTAAACATACGATATTTTTCATCACATATCAATCAAAAAAAGCGGAGGGCAATCCACCTCCGCCCAAGATATGTGGGCCGAGCCGTCCTATCTCATCGGGAGGAGATTGCCGGGGAGCACCGATTACGCCTTCCGCAGTTGCTTCAAAAAAATCTGTTCAGAAATCCGCTATCACTCCTGCCACAGGAAGAAAGGAGAAGAGAATGAACTCTTCCCGACCACTGAAGTCCATGTACCATTGGTAGAAGACCACATTCTTATGATTATACACGTTGAAGAGCTCTAAGAAGAATGTGCCTTCAAGGCCCTTGAGGTTAAAATCCCTGAGCACTCGCACATCGAGCCGGTGATAGTCCGGATAGCGCCCGGAGTTGGGTTCACCCCACTTTGGGATCCAACCCTCAGTAGAATCGTAGGCAGCATCGGCCAGCGGAGTCAGAGGGCGACCACTGGCATACCTCCATTTGATGCCCAACTGCCACTTTTCGCCCAACTTGTAGTTGGCTACCAGGGACAGAATGTGGCGCTGATCGAAGTCGAAACAGTACTCGCGCCTGTCCTCGTACTCTTTTCTCTTGGCCAGGGAGAGCCCATAGGAGAGCCATCCGAAGAGCTTACCTCTGCGCTTTTGGAAGAAGAGCTCTATGCCTCGGGCGCGGCCGAAGCCTTCATTGGTGTAGTTGGTCAGAGAATCGGAACTGACCAACCTTTCCAGGTCCTTGTAATAGCTTTCTATCCTCAAGCTGAGATCTTCACCAAATTTGCTCTCCAGACCCAGGACGTAGTGTGTGGCCTTGCGAGCCTTAAGTTTAGGGTTTCCTGTCTTTGGGTCTAAGTCTTGGAACCTCGGGAACTGGTAGTAGTGACCCCAGGCGCCATACAGAGCAGTTCGTTGGCTAATGCCGCAGGCTAAAGTGAGGCGGGGGGAGAAAACACCCTCTCCGGTGAGCCAGAAGTGATCGTATCTCCCTCCGACCATGGCTGAGAGGGGTCCGCCTATTCGCCATCTGTCCTGCAGATACCACGCTCCTTTGTAAGAGCGGGCCGAGACCGTCTCCTTCGCTTGGCCAGGGTCGGTCAGTTCCCCCCACCTGTAGGGCGGTTTGTTTCGGGTGAGGCCAAATTGGAGGCGACTCAGAATGGAGCCCAATTTTATTTCGTGGCGCGGGGAGAACGCGTAGACCAAATCCCCCTTGGCCCAGTACTCCAAATCGCTCTGATCCCAATACCACTGGGTCCCCTGTTTTCTCTGCCAAGAGTTATCGCTGCGGGCGAGGGTGAACCGGGAGTAGGCTTTCTGGCCAAACAGAGATTGAAGCTCCAGAGAGATTATGGATTTGTGGCTTTCCCACGAGAAGTCCCCTCTGAAACCCGGTTGATCCTGAAACATCTCCATCCCGTCCCGGCCACCGAAGCCGGTCAGGCTGAGCTTGTGGTTGGGGGATAACTGAAGGGCCAGCTTTCCTTGCAAATCATAGTAGTTTGGGATGACGTCAAACACTTCTCCCTCCTCCTCCATTTCCATCATCTCCATCACCAAGTCATAATATGTCCGTCTGGCTGAACAGATAAATGAACCCTTGTCACTGAGGGGCCCTTCCAGGGTCAGGCCGGCGTAAGCCATGGAGGTGGAGATTGTGCCCTTCATCTCGGCTCTGCTTCCTTCTCTCACTTTCACATCGAGAACTGCCGAGAGGCGGTCTCCGTATTCGGCCGGAAACCCGCCGGTCAAAAGCTCGACATCGCTTATGATGTCCATGGGGAAGATGGAGAAGAGCCCCCCGCCTGGGGTTTGAATCCAGAAAGCATCGGAGACAGGGGCGTTATCATAGAGGACAAGATTCTCCTCCGGGGTGCCGCCGCGGACATAGATCACCCCCTCATCACCGGTAGAAGCTATCCCGGGCATTGCTTGGATCACCTGAAGTATATCCGCTGCTGAGCCAGGTGTGTCCCACACCTCCCTCACTCCCATCACCCTGTCGCTGGCCTTGACCTCATCCTTTATCCTGAAATGGCCAGGAGTGACCACTATCTCAGAGAGGGGGATGGCTGTCTGCTCCAGTGAGATGTCGACCCTCGTCTGGGCACCAGCGGTAACCTCAATGTCGGTCAGAGTCTCCGTCCTATAACCTATCATACTGACTCGGAGGGTATAGCTTCCAGGAGGAATGTTGGGGATTGTGTATGTTCCATCCAGGCCCGTGGTTGTCCCCCGCAGAGTACCTAATATTTTGATATTTGCCCCCACCAGCGCCTTCCCCGTGGCCTTGCCAGTCACTTTCCCGGCGATTGAACCTGGGGGAACGGAGGCAAAAACCGGGGCCGCAAGAATCAGTATGGCTAAAAACGTCGATGATGAAATGGACCTTTTCATCCGCCGCTCCGAAAGACCTTTAGAGTCGAAGCCTTCTCAGTCTATTCTGTATACAAATGCCTTCTTATTTTTTGTGTGGCTGTCTTCTCAAACTCCTGGTCTTGAATTGTAATCCCTCTTATCTGTTTGTATTCTGCCAAATCGCGGGTTACCCTTTTACGTCTTTCCACACTATTTATTCTAACTCGGACTGAGTGAAATTTAGATAGGTCCTTCTGTATTGGTCAACGTACTCTGGATCATCTCCTCAAGAGAAGCCAGTGATCTTTTATCACTTTGGTCTTCCACCCAGCTCTCTTCAGTCTTTCAGATCTGGCAAAGGCTGAAGATGGATTTTATCCGATTGTTCATTTCAAATCACAGCGTATTTTGGCCCGAATTCCTCATGATATGAGTCACTTCAGGGGCTTTCAACTCCTTCATTATCTGGACTGCAACTGCTCCCATACCCGTTATTCCCAGATAAGAGATGGCCCACTCCGGTCTGTTTTCAGAAAGGATAGCCACCTTATCTCCCTTTCTCATTCCCAGGTCAGACATGCCGGTGGCAAAGCATTTTACAAGATATGAGAGCTCACCATAGGTGTAGCTGTTCTCAAGTTTTTTCCCGGCGGTCACCCGGCTGAGAGCCACAAAATTCTCATGTCTATTGGCGGCCTGATCAAATGTCCGTATTATGGTCAGCTCCGGACCTTTCATTTTTACTCAGTCCTTTGGTTGATGCCATTCTTGGTCTCCAGCTCCCCCACCTTTGCAGCCTCTGTCGTCAGCGTCACCTTCAACTTCCACCAGAAGCTATTATCTCTCTCACTCACGGTCTCCCCCCTTTGCAAAGTTCCTTGCGAAGCAAAATAATCGATACTGTATTGACCCTGGGGTATCGATTTTAATTGCGCATTTTAGTGACCAGGAAAAATTACCCTCAACCGTTCTAAAAGTCAAGCCGAATTTCTCAGGGAAAAATAAGAGGCTTGAAGGGGGCCCGACAAAATCGGGGTAAACTTCAGAAAGTCCGTCTGTGTCTCTCCCGTGCCGTTCCCTGCTATTCCCTCATAGTCCGTGATATTCCTTCTTTATTCCAAGA
>JBHIER010000073.1:0-10525 GCA_046760705.1 bacterium | reverse complement strand
ATTTACGCCCACAAGGGGCTACACACTACACATTTACGCCCACAAGGGGCTACACTACAGTTGGTAAGAGAAATCGACCAGAGTACCGAAAGAATGTATTCCCACGCATCACATTTTTTCCACCAGAGCTATCGCGTAGGCGACCATACCCAACCTTTCCCCTGGAAAACCCAACCCTTCGGTGGTACTGGCTTTGACGGAGATTCGAGATGCGTCGATGTTGAGGGCGTTGGCGATGTTCTGGCACATGAGAGGGATGTAGGAGGCCAATTTCGGTTCCTGGGCCACAATGGTTGTATCGATATTTTCTATGGAGACATTCTCGTTCTTCAGAAATCCCGCCACCTTCTCGAGAAGCATCAGACTGGAGATGTCTTTGTACTTGGGGTCCGTGTCCGGAAAATGTTTGCCGATGTCTCCTAGGGCGACCGCCCCCAAAAGGGCGTCGCAGATGGCATGGCAGAGCACATCTGCGTCCGAGTGGCCGAAGAGACCCTTCTCAAAGGAGATGGTGACCCCTCCTAAGACAAGGTCCCTGCCCTCAACGAGCCGGTGAACATCGTAGCCAAAACCGATGCGCATCATCTTGGTTTCTGCTCCAAAAGATTTTCCGCCAAGTAAAGATCCTCCGGAGTGGTGATCTTGATGTTGTCGTACGAGCCTTCGAGAATCTTGACCCGAAGGCCCAATCGCTCCACAAGAGCGGCATCGTCCGTCCCCAAGAAATGATCCTCGGATGCCTTTTGGTATGCTTTAAGAATTATGTCGTAGGCGAATGTCTGGGGGGTCTGGACGGTCCATAATTTCTCCCGATCCAGAGTTGAGTATACGAATCCTTCCTCCCCTCTCTTTATCGTCTCCTTGGAGCGAACGGCAGTGATCACCGCCTGATGTTCTCGGCACAGCTCAATCGAGCGCTCGATCATCTCCAGCGTCACCAAGGGGCGCACCCCGTCGTGGATAACAACAATGGTGCACCGATCCCGTATCGCCTTGAGACCGTTGTACACGGAGTCCTGACGTTTCTTTCCGCCCGGAACTATCCTTCTTACCTTGGTGTAGCCGAAGGCATCGACAATCTCGGCCAAACAACGGTCTGCGGTATCAGTAGAAACTACCAGAATCACCTGATCTATGGCATCGCATCTCTCAAAGACATCCAAAGTATGGGCTAATATTGGGCGACCACTCAATGGGAGAAAAGGTTTTTCGACCTCGCCCTTCAGCCGGGTTCCCTGGCCTGCTGCAGGAATAATCGCCGTCACGTCCATTCACATCTCCTCCGCTAAATACATCACCGTAATTGCGAACCAGAGTCCTAAGGCAAATGAAGGGTGAGTCAGAGGATAAACATGGCATCGCCGTAACTGTAAAAGCGATACCTCTGTTTGATTGCTTCTCGATACGCCTCCAAAATGAGCTCTTGGTCGGCGAAGGCGCTCACCAGCATCAGGAGCGGGGAGCGGGGAAGGTGGAAATTGGTCAGGAGGCAATCGACGATGCGGAAAGTATAAGGCGGATAGATGAACGTGTCCGTCCATCCCTTGGTGCCCATCAGACGATTTCCCTCATCGACAGCGCTTTCCAGCGCCTTCACCGTAGTCGTCCCCACGGCCACTATTCTCCCCTCCTCTCTTTTGGCTCTGTTTATGATCTCTGCCGCCTCCGGTGGGATCTCGAAATATTCGGCCTCCATGGGGTATTGCCTCGGATCTTCGGTGGTCACAGGCCGAAAGGTGCCCAGCCCCACATGAAGGAGAATGGGGACAACGAGTATTCCCTTCTCCTTTATCTCCTCGATCAGATCCTCAGTGAAGTGGAGCCCGGCCGTAGGCGCAGCCACAGCCCCGGGCCTACTGGCGTAGACGGTCTGGTATCGGTCCCTGTCGGTCTCAACTGGCCTGCGATCGACGTAAGGCGGCAAGGGAACCTGGCCCCATCTTTCTAAAAGCGCCTCGACCTTGGTCCCGTTCTCAAATTGGACCAGCCGCCTCCCGTCGCTCATGCGGTCCAGTATCCTTGCGACAGCGGAGCCGTCACCGAAGCTCACCCGGGTGCCGACCTCGGCTCTCCTGCCTGGCTTGACCAGTGCTTCCCAGCGGCCCTCTCTCTGCTCTCTCAGAAGAAGGACCTCGATCTTGCCCCCTGTGGGCGTCTTTCGCCCCCTCAGTCTGGCCGGAAGGACCTTCGTCTCATTGATGACCAGACAATCCCCTCGACGGAGGTACCCGACCACATCCTGAAAGCAGTTGTGCGCAATTCTCTTTGTGCTCCGATCCAGAACCATGAGCCGGGACTCATCGCGCCTCTCGGCAGGAAATTGGGCGATCAGCTCTTTGGGCAGGTGATAGTCGAAGTCCGAAGTTCTCATCTCACCTTCTCAGAAAGAGGTTGAGAACGATGGTCAGCAGGAGGCTCAGCAGAAGGCAGGTGACGATGGGGAAGTGGAGGCTGAATCCGGGCTTTTGAACGTGAATATCCCCCGGCAACCTTCCCGGAAAGGGGATCTTCCCTACCAGAAGGACGATGGCTCCGAGGAGGGCTAAAAGGAGCCCTGCGAGGATAATGGCTTTTCCCAATCCTGTTGAGTCCATGGCAAAAGGTCAATCTCATTGCTCATATTTATGAGCCACTGAGGCAGAGATAATAAACTGGAGTATTGGAGTACTGGCTCGCGTTGGAGTCTGAACCTGGGAGACCTACGCACTGGTCCCAACACTGCAATACTCCCGTACTCCATTACTCTCATATTTCAAAGCTCTCTTTCTCTCTGTGCCTGCCTGTGCGTAACACGCAGACAGGCCTCTGTGGCGAATAATTTAGGCTCAAAACAGCCTCTCTTGCAAGCCACCGGGTCTGGAAAGTCTAAAATGTTTGTAGGCCAGCTCGGTCGCCTCCCGGCCCCGAGGGGTGCGGTTGATGAAGCCCTCCTGGATGAGGTAGGGCTCGTAAACCTCCTCTATGGTGTCGCTCTCTTCGCCCACGGCGACGGCAATGGTGTTGATGCCGACCGGGCCACCGTTGAACTTTTCGATGATGGTCCGCAGGATCCGTTTGTCCATCTCGTCCAGCCCCATCTCGTCCACCTCCAGCATCGCCAGGGCCTCTTTCGCCACCCCCTCTGTGACCTTTCCGTCCGCTTTCACCTGGGCGAAATCTCTGGTTCGGCGCAGGAGCCGATTGGTGATACGGGGTGTGCCCCGGGCCCGTTTGGCGATCTCCAAAGCACCACCGGTATCGATCTCCACCCCGAGAATCCGGGCCGAGCGCTGCAATATCTGGAAGAGTTCATCCGGAGAGTAGAAACCCAGACGGCTGGTCACCCCAAACCTGGCCCGCATGGGCGAGGTGATCAGGCCGGCCCGGGTGGTGGCCCCGATGAGGGTGAACTGCTGCAGGTTCAGTTTGATCGACCGGGCACTGGGCCCTTTATCGATCATGATGTCCAGGGTGTAGTCCTCCATGGCCGGATAGAGGTACTCCTCAACTACGTGGTTCAGACGGTGGATCTCATCGATGAAGAGGACATCGAACTCCTTGAGATTGGTCAGGATTCCGGCCAGATCGCCCGGGCGCTCCAGTACCGGCCCCGATGTCGTCTTAATATCCACCTCCAGCTCCTTGGCGATGAGGTGGGCCAGCGTCGTCTTGCCCAGACCGGGGGGGCCGTAGAAGAGAACGTGATCGAGGGCCTCACCCCGCTCCTTGGCCGCCTGAATGAAAATGCGCAGGTTCTCCTTCACTTTGGCCTGTCCCACAAAATCCTCGAACCGCGTCGGCCGCAGCGACTTTTCGAATTCGAGGTCTTCGTCAAACCCCTGAGGCGCCGTTATGCGCAGATCTGCCACCTCCTCAAGACCGTTCGATCCGACTCAACTTCTTTGTGGAATAGATATATATGATGAAAAGGCAGGCTCTTCCAAAGGACTCGTTGCTTCTGATCCACCATCTCTGCTCGAATCCCCAAGACCTCTCTGGGCATGGCCGATAAGTACCCCTCACCTCGGCCCTCGGGAGACCGAATTGAGAGCCTCAAAGAGGGCCTCGGCATCGAAGCCCAGCCTCTGGGCCTCAATGGCCTCATCCCAGGCCAGAGCGTACTGCTCGGTCTCGTAGTAGGCAGCGCCCAAATTGTAGTGGGCCTCGGCCATTAACGGGTCGATCTTCAAGGCCCTCTTGTAAGCCCCGATGGCCTGGGCATAGGAGCGTCGGTCGTAATAGACCGAGGCCAGATTATAGTGGGCCTCCGCCAGATTGGGATCGATTTTGATGGCCTCGTGGTACTCCTGAAGGGCTAAATCCCCTCGGTCGCTCTTGGCGTAGGCTAAGCCGAGGTTGTTGTGGGCTACGGCCCAGTCGGGCTTGATCTCGATGGCCTTCTTGTACTCTTCAATGGCCTCGGTATAGAGGCCCTGCTCAAAATACCTGTCCCCTGCGTTGAAGTGCTTCTGAACCTCCTTCGCACAACCGACCCAAAGGACCACCGGCAGAATCAGGCTGAGAAGTACGGCTCTCATAAAACCTTCCCTTTTTACAAAATGTATCCAGTACATGGGGCCATGCCGGCCCGACCGGGGTGCTGACGCTGTACGTTCAGCCGCCCACTTCAAGTGTCAGGAGGGGAGCCCTCCCTTCTCTGATACAATCTAACACACCTCTTTGGGTATGTCAAGTTTTTTCACTATTGACAACCTGTTGCAGGGAGATTACATTTGATCACAGGATAGATTTCTGCCCCTTTCGGGAGGCGATTCCTCGGTGGGAAACCGTGGGGGGAACTGGTGGCCAATGGCCAACAGGAGGAGATCGAACACCTGATAGAGACGAATTTCCCTCAGAGAAACTTTCAAGCCGGATTTTGTGTCAAATTCTTCAACGAGGCGAAGAGGGTGGAGGAGAAAAGGGATAACAGGTGACCCATACCGAGTCCACGTTGTGTACGATTGGGGTGCGGACGATGCGAGACATATCCGATAAACCATTGTTGACCACCTTTGTAGCCGTCTGTCTGATTGGCATTCTTCTCTTCGGGACCCTCGGTGCGGCCGAGGCCCAAGGGAATGTGGTCGATATCCGCAATCTCGGGCATCGGGACTGGAAGATGGAGGGGTTCTCCCTGGATAAGAAGCTGGAGCTTTACGTTCAGGCCCGCGGGGCCGGGGACCGCCGGTCCGACTACATCTACGCCTACGCCTGGATCTTGGACGCTCGGACCAGGGATGTGGTCTGGGAGATGAACCTTGACAACACATCCCAGCGGAGACGCCGCAGGGACCTGGAATACGAGGGCTCTCTCACTCTGCCCCGGGGCGACTACGAGGTCTACTTCGCCATATCACCCTTCAGCTTTGGGGAGATTCGAATCGAGGGCCTGGGAGATCTGCTCGAAGGGATCTTTCGTGGCTTCAAGGAGAGACGATACTCCAAACGCTGGGGGATCACCATCGATGTGAGAAACGAGAAGGAGATGAAATATGTTCACCAGTACGACCCCACAAAGCGGGACGAGAGAGTGATCGTTCAGATGATCCGCATGGGCGATGACGAGTTTCGGAAAGAGGGTTTTGGGCTGAAGAGACCGACCACCGTCCGGGTGTACGCCATCGGAGAGGGGAGCAGGAGCGACCGGGAGATGTACGACTACGGCTGGATTGTGGACACCGAATCTCGGGCGCGAATGTGGGAGATGACCAGCCGCAACACAGATCATGCCGGCGGGGCCGACAAAAACATCATCTACGACGGCCAGATCGATCTGCCAGCCGGTAACTTTATGGTCTCCTTCGTCACCGATGGCTCCCACTCTTACGAGGGATGGAACGCTCAACCTCCCTACGATCCCACCCACTGGGGTATCACCCTCTGGGCTACAGGTTCGGACTTCAGTCCGCATGATGTGATCCCCTTTGAGGAGTCGGAAAGAAGAAGGCCCATTGTGCAGATGACTCGAATGCGTGATGACGAGTTTGAGAGTCGAGGATTCACCCTCACCAAACCGGCCGACCTTCACATTTATGCCCTTGGAGAATACTGCAGCGGCCGGTTCTGTGATTATGGCGGTATCCTCAACGCTCACACTCGCGAAAAGGTATGGAGTATGACTCGCCGAAACACGCATCACGCTGGCGGGGCCGAGAAGAACCGCCTCTTCGACGACATCGTCCGTCTTCCAGCAGGAGATTACATTGTCTACTATACCACCGACGGTTCCCACTCCTACCGCGATTGGAACGCGGGCCCACCGTACGATCCCGAAGCCTGGGGCATTACTATTTCGGTTGTAGATGAGAACGTTAGACCGGAAGATGTGAAAGAGTACCGGGAGCGCGGAGATCCCAACATCCTCGTCAATCTGACCGGTCTCGGCGATCGGGAGCGGCGAAGAGCTCGGTTTCGCCTGAGCGGAATCACTAAGATTCGCATCTACGCCATCGGTGAAGGCGATAGAGACGATATGTACGACTACGGTTGGATCGAAAGCGACCGCGGACGGGTTGTCTGGGAGATGACCTATCGGAACACCGTTCACGCCGGCGGCGCACGAAAGAACAGACTCTTCAACGACACGATCATTCTGGATGCAGGAGAGTACGAGGTGCGATTTGTTACCGACGGTTCCCACTCTTTCGAAGACTGGAACGCCAACCCACCCGACGACCCCTTCCACTGGGGGATTACGGTGATGGAGGAGGAGTGAATCACCAAACCATCACCGATGAATGAAGGATCGAAGATTGTAAAATGAATCGGCTTTACTGACTTTGAAATGTCCGCACGATCTGCCTCAGTATCTCCTTCTTTTTGCGTAACATCTCATTTTTGGAGGAGCAGCGCACTGTTCCTGCGCCTGCGCCTTTGTGACCGCTGCCGATGTTGAGTCGGCGCATGATATCCCCGACGTCTTTGTTGTGTTCGATCGATTTGAGATTCAAGCTGAGAGAAACGGAAAAGCTGAGATCGTTTGTTTTTCTGTCGTGCCGAAACATGTTCTTGACCTCAATGATCCCTTCGGCCTCTGGGTAAAGCAGATAGGCCAGGTTCTTGAGCACCTTGGGTTGGCGTTTGTGGTGGGTGAGGTCGAGAATGACGAGACGGTGATCGGTATCTTCAGACAGAAAGGTGATGTCCCTGCGGATTTGCTCCAGCATGGCCTCTTCCTCCTGCTGAAATTGCACATATCGCTCCCTCACTTCCCGGCGGGCGGCCACGACGTCGATGGGGTGCTCTTTCAACAGGGAGATGAGGTGTCGTAAAAAGTCCCACCGTTGATGAACTGTGATTCTTTGTAGCTTGAGAGCACTGTCGATGATCTTGCCCGGTGTCTCCCGCCGCCAGTCGTCGATACTGGTATAGTTAAACGAATCGATCATGTCGGCCTCGTCCACCATGGGGGCGAAGCGGGCTGGCAGCGGTCCCTTTTCAGTGAAGTATTCGAAAACGACTCGGGCACATGAGTCCTTCGGTTCAAATCGCCCTTCGATCGCGGCCGGGTCGATGCCCCGATACCGCACCTCTTCGAGGTTGCCCTCGTGGTGATCGAACCACATGCCGCACTCCAGCGGGTAGGGCAGATCACAGACCACGTCCCTTTCAGTGATGGTGATCCTCGCCTCGGTGACCGTGCGCGGCCCGACGAACTGAACCTCCTCAATTCCTAAAACATGAGAACAGATGGTCGCACAGATCAAGCCGTCAAAATCGTCGTGAGTAATAATCTTTTCGTCCACAGGCATAGACCCGAAAGTTGAATGGAAAACAGAATTTGAATCAGAAGGTCGCCCTCGGTTGGCAAAGATTTTAAATTGCTGCTCCTACAAATTTTTCCCTTTCCTTTTTACCAGCATCACTCTCTTCGATAGCTTTAGGATCCACTTGCTCCCTTGAAAATCTGCTTCGCTCAGAGATTGATCTTCAAAAGTCGAATCCATCACCAGGGAATATAGGAAAAAATTTTTTCGCCACAAACACTTTTTTAAAATAAAAATGTTGAATTAAAATTAAAAGTTTTATATATTATAATGAAATTTTAACTGGGAGAAGTTTCTGGAAGAGAAACAAACCCATCCGATATGTATTTGAAGGATGTGAAATGAGCTTCATCTCCCTTGCAAAGAGTTGTACAGAATTTCGATTACCACACGGTGCACGTTTCATGCCTGTGGCTCTATTCTACACGTCTCTAGTGAACTCATCTGTGTCTCTCTTTTTTCTCTCTGTATGCCGATTGTTCGGAAACAGACTATCCGGATTGACCGCTCGATGGGGAGAGTGAACGGATGATCAAAAGCTCTTTTCACCACCAGTTGACGAAGAAATTTACTGACAGATTCCGCAGGCGTCTCCTTCATTGGTATGGAAAGAACCAACGGAGCCTTCCTTGGCGGAGGACACAGGATCCTTATCGTATTTGGGTTTCAGAGACGATGCTCCAACAGACTCAAGTTTTCCGAGTGAAGGAATATTATGATCGTTTCGTAACTGCTTTTCCTGACGTCGAAGTCTTAGCTCGCAGCCCCTTATCGAAGGTCCTCAAGATGTGGGAGGGTTTGGGGTACTACTCGCGGGCCAGGGATCTTCATCGAGCTGCTGCGTTCATTGCAAACGAACATCACGGCCTTTTTCCGCAGACATTTGAAGAAATTTCCGCCCTTCCGGGGGTGGGACCCTACACGGCCGCAGCAGTGATGAGCATCGCTTACGATCAGCCCTACCCGGTTGTTGACGGTAACGTCACTCGGGTGCTTTGCCGTGTTTTTGATATTGAAAAAGATCCGAGGGGAAAGGAAGCCGGCCAGCAACTCCATGACATCGCGGCTGCACTTCTGCCGCGCCGTCGGGCAGGCGTCTTCAATCAAGCCCTCATGGAACTTGGCTCTCTGGTCTGTCGGCCAACGGATCTGCGATGCTCGGAGTGTTGTCTGAGGCCTTTGTGTTACGCCCAAACCCTGCCAGATCCAACAGTCCTCCCCGTCAAGACTAAGAAAGCTCCAAAGCCCCATTACGACGTAACAGCAGGAGTGATCTGGAAGGACCAAAAAATTCTACTTGCCCAGCGCCACCCAAAGGGAATGCTGGGAGGGCTGTGGGAATTTCCGGGTGGAAAGAGGGAACCGAATGAAAGCCTAAAAAAATGTCTGCGCAGAGAGATCAAAGAGGAGTTGGGGATTGATATCGAGGTCAAGGAGCTCATTGGTTCCGTAAGACACTCTTACTCCCACTTCCGAATAACTCTTCACGGTTTCCACTGTCGACATCTCAGAGGACGGGCCAGGCCTCTGGGGTGTGCCGACTGGAAGTGGATCTCTCCCCCAGAGGTGTCGGCGTACGCCTTACCTGGGGCGGACAGAAAACTTCTTGAGGTCTGGAGAAGGAAAAAGAGGGGGTAACCGTGCACGTGCTGCTTGTTTTTATCGATGGTCTCGGTATTGGAGAGAGTGATCCCCAGATCAATCCCTGCGCGGATGAGACCTTGCGCATTCTGAACAACGTCAAAGAGGCCTGTTGTGGAAGAGTGTTCCCCCGGGGAGGGATGATGATTCCCCTCGATGCCACCTTGGGGGTGGAGGGGTTGCCGCAGAGCGCCACAGGGCAGACGGCTCTGCTCACAGGCATCAATGCGGCCAAAGTTTTGGGCTATCATAAACAGGGGTTTCCCCACGGGCGGCTTCGAAATATTCTCAGGCAAAGATCGATACTCAAAACGGTCGTCGAAATGGGAAAGAAAGCCGCTTTCATCAATGGCTTCCGGCCCAAGTTTTTTGAATACCGGATCAAAGATATCATCTCCACCCTGTCAGCGACAACGGTGGCCAACTGGGCTGCTGGACTGCCCTTTTTCACTTTACAGGATGTGATCGACGGAAAGGCCATCTATCAGGATTTCACCAACAGGAATCTGATCGACCGCGGTTTCGATATGCCCACATATACGCCGCAGCAAGCGGGTGAGATCTTGGCTCATGCAGCCCAGGAATATGATTTCTGTCTGTACGAATATTTTAAGACCGACCATGCAGGCCACTCTCAAGACATGGGTCGGGCCAAAGAGGAGATTGTCAAACTGGAAGACTTTTTGAACGCGTTGCTGTCCCACATTGAACTGGACCGCTTCCTGCTTATTGTCACCAGCGACCACGGCAACATCGAGGATCTCTCGGTGCGGAGGCACACAAGGAACGAGGTGCCAGCCATGATCTGGGGCATGGACACCACACCACTTGGGGACAGCTTCCGGTCATTGACCGATATCGCTCCCCTTATTTTAGCCGCCTTGGGGGAGGAGCCTCTGGCAGAGACTGAAAAGAGAGTACGGCAGGATTCAAAGCTTCAATCTTACCGAAGAAAGGAGGTGATCCCATGCCTGTAAGGGCCAAGAGGAAGAAGACGGCCAAGAAGAGGGCGGCCAAGAGGAGGGTGGCCAAGAGAAAGACCGCCAAGAGAAAGGTGGCCAAGAGAAAGGTGGCCAAGAGGAAGGTGGCCAAGAGAAAGACGGCCAAGAGAAAGACCGCCAAGAGGAGGGTGGCCA
>JBHIER010000072.1:0-10534 GCA_046760705.1 bacterium | reverse complement strand
ATACTGAACTCCGTCTACGAATCCTTCGAGGAGATTAAGAGTCCTTTGGGGTATGCTCCCGTCAAAGAGATTGCTCTGTTAGGGGCAATAAGGAGCTTTGTCAACCGGAAAAAATATTTTGAAGTCGGTCAAGCTTCTAAGCTGATAACGGAATACCAGAAATCCCATCCCTACGCCCTCAGATTTCAAGTGGACAGATCAGGGGCTCCCGTCTACGTCAAATTCACAGAGAAACTGGAAGTGGCAACTTAATCATGAGCATGCAAAAAATCAGCGATGCCATCGCTCGGGTGATAAAAGACCAGCTTCGTGATTCTGATTTTACATTTAACGAAGCAAGATGGAGCCTCTGCACCAAAAAGGAGAGCGAGGCTTTTTCTGTAATATATCTTTCAGATCCCACCACATCTCCTGAGCATCCGTCTCTCGTCGAAAAAGCGGCTCAGGAGGGCCAATCTGAAAAGGCAAGCTACTTTGTAAAATGGGGACACATCCCATTTTTTACTTGTTAATGTCTGTATTGGCCAGACTCTTGGAGAACGGTTGAAAGAGTTGGGACATGATGTCGTGTTGGTTCGGGATCGCGATCCTCGAATGAACGATAAGGAAGGAGGAACAAAGATGTTAAAAGTAAAGAAACAATACGTGGTGAACGACAAGAATGAAAAAGTTGCTGTCCAGATCGATTTGCAAACCTTTGTGAAAATTGAACGTTAGAAAATTATGTCCTTGCCCAAAAGGATGAAAGATGTGGAACGTGAGGACGCTCTCACACTAAAAGAGGCCAAAGCCTATTATCATACCTTGAAAAAAGATCCGTGATATCGAGCGATCCGTCCTCGATACCATTCCTAAAGCGTAGCTATAGATGGGCAAACTAAACGACCGCGCCAAAGACAATGAGAAAATTGAAGGTGTATCTTGACACTTCTGTTCCCAATGCCTATTTTGATGACAAAAATCCTGCCCGTAAAGAAACAACAATAGAGTTTTGCACAAAACTGGAACAGTACCAGATATTCATATCAGATGTAGTCATTGAGGAAATTAAGGCTATCGGGAATGAGAAATTGAGAGAGAAATTGCCAAACATTGTGAAGGGATTTGAATGTCTTTCAAGTGAGGGAGAAGAGATAAAAACATTAGCTGAGGAGTATATCACAAGAGGTATAATTCCAGTAAAACAAGGAGTTTAGAAATGCCATATTTCAGTGAGTTTTACCAGGTGGAAGTGAGAGATGAAATCGTCAAGGAATTCACCAATTCTCGCGGAGAGGTGGATGATATGATGGCCGGCCTTCATGAAATCAGAGTTCGAAGGGCCGAGAAAAAGTATGACTTAAAAGGGTTAGCAAAGAGATTACAAGAGTCAGTCAGATTGAAGTCTTGACTGTGATTTCATAGCGCGGCGAGCCGGAACCTTTAGTCTGTCATTGCGACCCCGGACTTGATCCGGGGGAAGCAATCTCTCTAACCTTTAGAGCATACCCCTGTCCATTTCGAGATTGCTTCGTCGCTCATTCTTCGCTCCTCGCAATGACAGGCTGAGTGAAATTTTTGCAAAAAAACAAAGACGTGGTTGAAAAACACTCGTAGTTAGCAATTGGGAGGCCACGATGGAGCAAAAGAAACTTCTGGAAAGGATTACCATTAACCCGGCCATTTTCGGAGGAAAGCCTATTATACGTGGGTTGCGCATCTCTGTGGAAATGATTCTGGATCTGTTGAGTCAGGGGGTAAGCGAGCGAGAGATTCTTGAAGACTATCCCGATCTGGAACCAGAAGACCTGCGAGCTTGTCTGGCCTATGCCAGAGCTGTGATAGCCAATGAACAGATCGAGGCGGTTCAATCGGAGACTGCTTCATGAAATTTCTTGTTGAGCTATACTTTTAGATATGACCATCACCGAAAAGATTCTCGCCGCCCACACTGGAAGGGATGAAGTTCGGGCCGGTGAACTGATCATGGCCGACATCGATCTGGTCATGGCCAACGAGCTCTCGGCAATTGTGGCGATAAAAGAGTTTGAAAAGGTGGGGGCACAGCGCGTCTTTGATCCCGAGAGGATCGCCTTGGTGCCCGATCATTTCACTCCCAATAAGGATATGAAGACAGCGGATATTACGGCGGAAGTGCGCCAATTTGCTGAAAAACATGGGATTGTCCACTACTTTGAGGTGGGTCGGGGTGGGATCGAACACGTGCTTTTGCCCGAAGAGGGGCTGGTTGCCCCGGGGGAACTGATCATCGGCGGCGATTCACACACCTGTACCTACGGTGCCCTCGGGGCCTTTGCCACCGGTGTGGGCAGCACCGATGTGGCCGCCGCCTTCGCCCTGGGACAGGTCTGGCTGCGCGTGCCGAGATCGATCAGATTGCTCTATCGCGGCCGGCCCAGGAAGTGGGTCTGCGGGAAGGACGTTATTCTGTACACAATCGGGGATCTGGGCGTTGACGGAGCCATCTACCAGGTGCTGGAATTTACGGGTGACGGTGTGGCCCATCTGACCTTAGCCGATCGGTTCACCATGGCCAATATGGCCGTCGAGGCAGGAGCCAAGACCGGAATCTTTGAGCCCGACGAGACTGCGGTTGAGTACATTAAACAGAGAATCGAGAATCATGAGTTGAGGATTAAGAATTATAAAAGCGATCCGGAGGGTGAGTATGTCAGGACCGTAGAATACGATCTGTCCGAGATCGAACCCCAGGTGGCCTTCCCACCTCTGCCGGACAATGTTCGGCCGGTCACGGACGCAGGGGAAGTGCCCATCGACCAGGTGGCGATTGGCTTCTGCACGAACGGTCGGATCGAGGATCTTCGAATAGCAGCACAGGTGTTGAAAGGTAAGAAGGTCCACCCTCGGGTCCGGGCTCTCATCTTCCCGGGGACCCAGAGGGTGGCCCTCCAGGCGATTCGCGAAGGCCTGGTGGAGACGTTTATCGAATCGGGATGTGCGGTCAGCACCCCCTCCTGCGGCCCCTGCATCGGCGGACATCTGGGGGTTCTCGGCGAGGGCGAGCGGTGCTTGGCCACCACTAATCGCAATTTCGTCGGCCGCATGGGCCATCCGAGTAGCGAAATTTACTTGGCCAGTCCAGCAGTGGCGGCTGCCTCTGCCGTGACCGGGACCATCACTCATCCTGAGGAGGTAACTTAGGTGGTTCTGAGAGGGCGGGCCTGGAAATACGGCAAGAATGTCGACACCGACGTCATCATCCCAGGACGGTACGCCAACATCTCCGAACCGGATGAGCTGGCCAAACATTGCCTCGAAGATCTCGATCCCGATTTCGCTCAGAAGGTGAAATCCGGGGACATGATCGTGGCCGAGACCAACTTCGGCTGCGGCAGCTCTCGGGAGATCGCACCCCTGGCCATCAAAGCCGCCGGTGCCTCCTCTGTCATCGCCAAAAGCTTCGCCCGCATCTTCTATCGAAATGCGATCAATATTGGTCTGCCCATTTTCGAGTGCCCCAAGGCGGTGGACAACATTGAGGATGGCGACCAGGTGGAAGTCGACCCGGCAGCCGGAACGATCGTCAACCTGTCGAAGAACCTGTCCTTCAGGACGGAACTCTTCCCGGACTTTATTGAGAGGATCGTCGCCGAAGGAGGATTGATGAGATACGTGGCCTCAAGACTGTCCAACATGTAAGGCTTTTCGAGGGGATCGTTCGTTGGAGGTCGGACGGAACTTGACCTTAAAATCTTCAGTCCAAAAAGTAGGATGTGAAAACCATGGCTAAGGATAAGAAAGTCTACAAGATAGCGGTTTTTCCTGGGGATGGTATCGGACCAGAAGTGGTTCGTGAGGGTCTCAAGGTGTTGAAGGAGGTGGCATCGCTGGAGCACTTCCGCACAGAACTTGTCGAGTATCCTTACTGTACGCAGCACTACCTGGACACCGGAGAACTTATGCCGGAGCCGATCTTCGATGAACTTCGGAAGTTCGACGCCATCCTGGTCGGAGCCATCGGCGACCCCCGGGTTGAGGTTGGTCTCGTAGAGATGGCCATCATCGGCGGTCTCCGGTTCAAACTCGATCTGTATGTCAATCTGAGGCCGATCAAACTCTACGCCGAACACCTCTGTCCGTTGAAGGATAAAACCTGCCAGGATATCGACTTTGTGGTCGTCCGGGAGAATACTGAGGATCTTTACGCCGGTATTGGGGGTTTTTTGAAGAAGGGAACTCCGGACGAGGTGGCTATCCAGGAGATGATCTTTACCAGAAAAGGGGTGGAGAGAGTCATCCGGTATGCTTTTGAGCTGGCTCGTAAGCGGAATAAAATCAAAAAGTTAACTCTGGTGGACAAGGCCAACGCCGTCCGAGCTATGGATTTGTGGACCCGAACATTTGAAGAAATCGGCCAGGAATACGAGGACATCGAAAAAGATCACGCCTACGTCGATGCCGCCACGATGTGGATGATCAAGAATCCGGAGTGGTTCGATGTCATTGTGGTCAACAACATGTTTGGGGATATCATCACCGATCTGGGGGCCATGCTCCAAGGGGGGATGGGCATTGCTGCCTCAGGCAACCTTCATCCGGGTCAGGTGTCCATGTTTGAACCTATTCACGGCTCTGCCCCCAAATATGCCGGTAAAAATGTGGCCAATCCCTTGGCCACCATCGATGCGGTGCGAATGATGCTCGACTTCCTGGGGGAAGGTACTGGGGCCCGGCGGATAGGGAGGAGGGTGGAGCATCTCCTGGCCTCAAAACGGATCGCTTCCCTCTCCGCGGACAGCGGCTTGACCACCTCTGAGATTGGGGACATGGTGGCCGCGGGGCTCACCAGCCCCGAGAGGGCTCACCAGCCCTGAGGGGCTCACTAGCCCTGAGGGGCTCACCAGCCCTGGGAGCCAACCGCACCAGCGGTGAAAATTGGTTGACTTCGCTCCTGAAAATGTGTACCTTAAGGGCCGACGCGGAACAGAGGGGATGGAGGGGAGATCAATCAAAGCTTAAGGAGAAAAAGGAGATGAAAGGAATGCGGAAAAAAGATGTCACCCTGAGTTTACTACTGGTCATGTCGGCCCTCTTCCTCGTATCATTCTTTTCACCGTGCGCGTCCAGCAAGAATATGCAACAGGGCGAGACGGTTCAGGAGAAGGGGGGCCAACAGGCTCAGCTTGACTCTACACAACTTGCTTTGCGAAAGAAGTACTACAGCCAGGGATATGAGTTTTGGAAAAATAGAATGTACAGTGAGGCCCTTGAGCCGCTGCACAAGGTGATTGAGATCGATTCGAGCTACACCAATGCCTACTTCTATCTGGCCGACAGCTACGTTCGGCTTCAGGATTTTGACAATGCTCAGATGGTGTATGAGAGTGGCCTCGAGGTCGATCCCGAAAACAAGTATTTCCATCGGGGACTGGCCTACGTACTCTTCGCCAAGGGCTTGGAGGAAGAAGCAATCCCCGAGTACGAGATCGTTGTGGCTGATTTCCCCGAGGAGTCCCAGTACAATCGCATCCTGGCGACCCTGTACCTAAAATACGGGAACGAAGAAGGAGCCATTGAGCAGTATGAACAGGCTGTAGAGGTCGATTTGAAGGCGAGAGATCGTCTCATTGAGGAGCGAAAGAAAGCTCTGGCCGAAAAGGGCCAGGAGGATTCAAGAGTGAAGGAGTATACCACCAAGATTGAAGCGCTTGAGACCCAGTTGCAGGGCGATCTGCCCACCTTGGTCAGCCTGTATAAACGCAACGAGATGGATGTTAAATTGCCCAATATCTATCTCAATTATCTCAAACTCGATTCCACTGACACCGAAGCCATGCTCAATTTGGGGAAACAGTACTACGATCTTGGCGAAAATGAGAAAGCCATTGAATCACTGACACATTTGATCGAGCTGGAGGCTGAGAACGTTTTGGCGTACCAATATTTGGGCGGCAGTTACCTCAATTTGAAGAAGAATGCCGAAGCGATAGCAGCCTACAAAAAGGTGATCGGACTTGACCCAAAGAACAAGAAGGGCTATGCCGATTTAGCCTCAGCCTATAACGAGATGGGCCAGTTCGATGCGGCTGAGCGATACGTCAAGAGAGCGATCAAGCTGGATTCAGATTATGGATACGCCCATGTCGTCTACGGCGAGATCTACGAGGCTCGGGCCACGCCGCATATCGATGAAAAAGGGAGAGTCCCGTACAAATGGGCTCTTGTTTTTGAAAAGGCTGTGGAAGAGTTTGAGAAAGCGATGAAAGATCCCGAGTGGAGGAGATACGCTGAAGGGAAGAAGGAGTATCTCAAACAATTCACACCCACGGATGAGCAGAGGTTTTTTCATGGAGGTCAGGAAGGAGATAGAGAACCCGAAGAAGATAATGAATAAACATGAAAATCGCCATCGCTTGTGACCATGCTGGGTATCTCCTCAAGGGATCGATAAAGAATCTGTTGGAACTGTCCGGCCACCGGTATGTTGATTTTGGGACTGAGTCTGAGGATTCGGTGGATTACCCCGATTACGGATTTCCTGCCGCGGAAGCGGTAGCCCGGGGAGAGTGTGATCGGGGCATTTTAATTTGTGGTTCGGGCATAGGCATGTCGATACTGGCCAACAGGATTCCGGGTATTCGGGCTGCTCTCTGTACTTCTGTGAGAATGGCTGAATTCAGCCGGACCCACAATGACGCCAACATCCTCGTTCTGGGCGGGAGAATCACCGAGACAGAATTGGCCCTGGACATTGTTACAGTATGGCTGTCCACTCCTTTTGGGGGTGGCCGCCATCGGCGGCGTCTGGATAAGATTGCGACCTACGAAAGGGAGCGGCCCCTTCATTCTTAACCCGTTTTGTTGAGAAAGAGGCAGGTCCGTTGAAGTATTTAAGACAGGTCGACCCTGAGATTGCCGCCTCGATCCGGGGTGAGATAGATCGGCAGCGCTACGGTCTGGAGCTGATCCCCTCGGAGAACTTTGTCAGCCCCGCAGTCTTAGAAGCCTTGGGCAGCGTGATGACCAATAAGTATTCGGAGGGCTACCCCCACAAGCGCTACTACGGTGGCAACAAGTACATCGACATGGCCGAGGATCTGGCCATTGAGCGGGCCAAGCAACTCTTCGGGGCCGAGCACGTCAATGTCCAGCCCTATTCTGGAAGTCCGGCCAACATTGCCGTTTACGTAGGGTTGTTGGAATTTAATGATACAATCATGGGCATGAATCTGGCCCATGGTGGCCACTTGACTCACGGCCATCCGGTGAACTTTTCGGGAAAGGCGTACAATTTCATCCAATACGGGGTTGATCCCCAGAGCCATCTCATCGATTACGACCAACTGAGGGAGATCGCTCTCAAGGAACGGCCCAGGCTCATCCTCTCGGGAGCGACGGCATATCCCAGAGAGATCGATTTCACAGTTTTTCACCAGGTGGCTCAAGAAGTCGGAGCCGTGAGCATGGCCGACATCGCCCACGTTGCCGGGCTCATCGTCGGCGGTGTCCATCAGAGCCCATTCCCCTTCACTGACGTGGTGACCACCACAACCCACAAGACTCTGCGCGGTCCTCGAGGGGCCATCATCATGTGCAAGGAGAAATTTGCCAAGGAGATCGATCGGGCCGTCTTCCCTGGTCTGCAAGGTGGTCCCCACGATCACGTCAATGCCGCCAAGGCCGTAGCTTTCAAGGAGGCCATGCAACCGAGCTTCAAGGGGTATGCCAAACAGATCGTCAAGAACGCTAAGGCCTTGGCTGAAGAACTCTTAGCCCACGGGTTCGATTTGGTCTCTGGGGGAACAGATAACCACCTCATTCTGATCGACTTGACCAACAAAGGGGTGACGGGCAAAGAGGCCGAGAACGCTCTGGACGAAGCAAATATCACCTGCAATAAGAACATGGTGCCCTTTGACAAAAGGACGCCTTTCAACCCCAGCGGCATCCGGATCGGCACGCCGGCTCTGACCACCAGGGGGATGAGAGAGCCGGAGATGAGGATGGTGGGAGGATGGATCGCTGAAGTGATCCGCAATATCGGAAATGAGGCGGTCTATGAGAAGGTGCGCCACGAGGTGAGGGCCCTGTGCGAGCAGTTTCCCCTGTATGCCCAGTTGGGATGATCCCTCTCCGGGCAGGTTCGATTTTGAGGAGGTTGATATGAAGTGCCCCTTTTGCGGTTCCCCCAGAGACAGGGTGGTCGACACGCGCTCGGCCCGCTATGGCAAAGCTACCCGCCGCCGCCGGGAATGCCTCGACTGTAAAAAGCGATACACGACGTACGAATATATCGAGTCGGTCGTCTTGACGGTGGTCAAAAGGGATGGCCGACGAGAGCCCTTCGACCGACAAAAACTGATGGCCGGTATCGTCACCGCCTGCAAAAAACGGCCGGTGAGCCTGGATCAGATTGAGACAGTTGTCGAAGAGATCGAAAACGAACTGCAGAACCTGTCGCAGACCGAAATCAAGTCCAGGGAAATCGGGAAACGTGTGATGAATAAACTGCACGACGTAGACGAGGTGGCCTACGTGCGGTTCGCCTCTGTCTACCGCCAGTTCAAGGATATCGGTCAGTTTATGAAAGAGCTGAAGAGACTGCTCAAGTGAGATGGCCGGTGGCTCCGGTCCCACCGAAGTGAAACGCCACCTCCCGGCAGAGAACATATTCTACCATGAAAAGCAAAGCCTTGGACCCAGTGATGGTTAAGTATGGCATGAAACCTATCACCTTCTTCAAAGAGAGCTATCAAGTCACATTCCCCACTTCTGCTCTAAACAAGGTATATGAGATGACCCGGGCTGCTGAGAGATTGAATATTGAGATTAACGCCAAACTGCCTGTTAAGGATAGTGTGGTCCAGAGGGTTGAATACCCAGCGCTTGACAAGATTGTTGTTATTGATACGAGATTACCCTTCGAGATTAAAGCAAATATCCGCACCTATTATGATAAGATAGGCGAATCTATCTGCACACTAAGGGAGCAATCATACGAACTCCCAACAGGCGACATCGCTGTAGAACTTGCAAGAAGAAACCTTCTGGAACTTAGACATCTTCTGAAAAAGTACGACGCATCACTCCGGTATGAAAAAAATGGGGAAGAAAGAAGAATAGAACCTGAGAGCGCAGAGGCCATACTATTTGATGATGATGCGCTTGTTGAGCTCGTGGAAGACCTTCGAGACAGAGAGGCTTATGGAGCGGAATGGTGGAGTAGCAAGATCTTACGCCCCTTCAGAATAGTATCCCAGGCGATTGTCTATGACAAGCCAGAGGAGGTAGAGGATTCAGATGAGACAATCGAGATACACAATCATCCCGTGAACTTCCCGTCACCGCCCAGCATTTGGGTTAGAGGTAGCCAGTTGAGCGGTGACGTAAGTACTATCATAAAAGGAGGAACATACGGGAACTTATTGTATCGCGGAAAGGACAGATGGGAGTTGGTTCTGTTTAGAGAAAAGGACGATTCAAATGTAGGCGCCTACATTGACTTATTCAACGATTTCTGGGGTTGGATTCGCAACAGAGAAGAGGTGGCTCACGATATAAGGAAGTTGGCCTTGAGCCCGAGACCAGGGCGTTGATTCTTTAGATGCTCTCGGAAGAGGATGTTGGCTGAACCAATCATTTAACGGGGCCCGTTTCGTCTTTCGCTGACGTTATTCTTCTTTTATCGACGTCACGATGGACCGTAACCGATACGGGCCCTGTTAGAAATGTCCATTTCAATAAGGTGGAGCCCTTCAGAAGATCCCTTTCTAACAGGGCGGGCTTCGTGACCGTCACCGTCACCCTCACCCCGGGCTTCTTCTGGGAATTGCCATGGCGGTACCTGAAAAAAGCTCGCGAAAAAAGCAGACTTTTACGATGTAATAATATAGACTGTCATTGCTGCCCTGTGTCGTGAGCTCTGAATCTATCCCTTCGATAACGTCCCCTCCTTCATTCAAATATCTTTCCTGGATTGAGGATAGTATTGGGGTCGAAGGCTCTCTTAACCCGCCTCATCAGTTTCACCTGAGCCCGGCCGAGGGCTTTGGGCAGATATCTCTTCTTGGTCAGGCCGATACCGTGCTCCCCTGTGATCATACCCCCTAAGGAGAGGACGGCGTCGAAGATCTCCTCAACCATATTGGGCAGCACTCGTCGCCAGTGAGCGTAGTCCGCATCCCTCTTCATGATGTCAATGTGCACGTTGCCGTCCCCGATGTGGCCGAAGCAGACGGTTCCGAGGCCGTGGCCCTGCGATATTCTCTTCACCTCCTCAATGAGGGGAGCAATGGCCATGCGCGGCACCACCACATCCTCGCCGCACAGAATGGGGCTGACCGCCTTGAGGGCTTCTAAGATCGAACGGCGCACCTCCCAGAGTCGCCTCTGTGCCGGGCTGCTGTCGGCTACGAAGACGTCAAAGGCTCCGTTTTTGAGGAAGATCTCCCCGATCTTCTCGTAATGCTGCTCCACTTCGCTCTCCCTGTGGCCGTCGATCTCGAGGAGCAGTTGTGCCTCGGCATCGTGGAAAGGGAGCTCTCTGTTCAGAGACTTCTCCGTAATCTGCACG